>JBDHVF010000331.1:0-8260 GCA_039809605.1 Polyangiales bacterium
GGTGCCCGGCGGCGCGCAGGCCCCCGCGGCGACCGGCGGCCCCGTGGCGCCCGCGCCCTCCGCGGCGGGCACCAACAACGCGCCTCCCGTCGTGCCCGCGGCGGGCGCTCCCGCACATCCCGCGGCTCCCAACCCGGCGGCCGCGCACTGAGGTCCATGACGACGCTGCGCTCCATCCTCGTGACGGCATCGGCGCTGACGGCGCTCGCGGC
Organism: Polyangiales bacterium; assembly: GCA_039809605.1. GTDB lineage: Bacteria > Myxococcota_A > Polyangia > Polyangiales > CAISKJ01. The sequence continues at coordinate 213 of JBDHVF010000331.1, forward strand.
GGCCCCGTCCGCGCGCGCGCAGGTCAACGTGGTGCCGCGCGAGCTCGAGCGCATCGGGGTCGACGAGCACCTCGGCGCGCGCGTGCCGCTCGACGCGACCTTCGTCGACCACGAGGGCCACCCCGTGCGACTGGCGCAGTACTTCTCGGGCAACAGGCCCGTGGTGCTGAACCTCGTCTACCACCGCTGCACCATGCTCTGCGGCATGGTGCTCAACGGGGTGATCCGCTCGCTCAAGGAGGCCGAGTGGACCGTCGGGCAGCAGTACGAGGTGCTGACCATCAGCATCGACCCGCGCGACACCCCGCAGGTCGCCGCGGCCAAGCGCGAGCGCGTGCTGGCGGCGTACGGGCGGCCCGCGGCGCGCCAGGGCTGGCACTTTCTCGTCGGCCCCGAGGCGCAGTCGCGGCGCGTGGCCGACGCGGTGGGCTTTCAGTATCGCTTCGACCGCGCGAGCGACCAGTACGCGCACCCCGCGGTGACGATGCTGCTCACGCCCGACGGGCGCGTGGCCCGCTACCTCTACGGCATCGATTACCCGCGGACCGACGTGCGCGTCGGGCTGCTCGAGGCCTCCGAGGGGCGCCAGGTCACGACCGTCGAGCGGCTGATCATGTTCTGCTACCACTACGACCCCCAGGGCCAGCGCTACGCCCTGGTGGCGAAGAACGTCATGAAGCTCGGAGGCGTGGCGACGATGCTCGGCCTCGGGGGCTTCCTGTCGGTCTTGTGGCTTCGCGAGCGCCGCAGGAGGCGCGACGACGCGCCGCCCCCGGACGCGCAACGACCGGTTGAGTCGCACTAGAGACGTGGACCCGAGATGAATCACGAACCCACGGTACAAATGCCCGGCCAGTGGTCGACGTTCGCCCCGCACGTCGACTACGTCTACTACTTCATCTACTGGATGAGCGTGGTCCTGTTCGTCGGGATCATCGGCGCCGCGCTCTACTTCGTGTGGAAGTACCAGCGCAAGCCCGGCGTCCAGGCCGAGCCCACGGGGCACAACCTCCCGCTCGAGGTCGGGTGGACGGTCGCGCCGATGTTCTTCCTGGCGCTGCTCTTCCACTGGGGCTTCGAGGGCTTCGTCAACCTCACGGTCGCGCCCGCCAACGCGATGGAGGTCCGCGTGCGCGCGCGCAAGTGGTCGTGGGACTTCGAGTACCCGAACGGCGCGCACGAGACCAACGAGCTGCACGTGCCGGTGAACCGCCCCGTGCGCCTCGTGCTCTCGTCCGAAGACGTGATCCACAGCTTCTTCGTGCCCGCGTTCCGCGTGAAGAAGGACGCCGTGCCCGGCATGTACTCGATGATGTGGTTCCAGGCGACCCACACGGGCACGACCAACTTCTTCTGCGCCGAGTACTGCGGCGCGGCCGACACCTCGACCCGCAACGCGCAGGGGCAGGAGGTCTTCACGGGCCACTTCAGCATGATCGGCCACGTGGTGGTCGAGAGCGAGTCGACCTTCGCCGAGCACCTCGAGCGCATCAACGGACCGCCCATGGAGAACGGCCAGGCCGTGACCCCGGCGCGGTGGGGCGCGCTGCTCTACCGCTCGTCGCAGTGCTTCACCTGCCACTCGGTCGACGGCTCGCCGAGCGTCGGCCCGACGTGGCAGCACATGACGGGGCACCCCGTGCCCCTCGCCGACGGCTCGACCGTCGAGGCCGACGAGAACTACCTGCGCGAGTCGATCCTCAACCCGACGGCCAAGGTCGTGCGGGGCTTCGCGCCCATCATGCCGACCTACCGCGGGTCGCTCAACGACCGGCAGATCGACGCGATCATCGCCTACATGCGGAGCCTCCAGTAAGGGCCGCGCGCACCGAAGCGGAATTCAAAAGGGAACGCATCCAATGTCCACGCACGGTGAAGACGACCTCCTCAACACGAACTACCTGCTCGCAGGCAGGGGCGTGAAGTCGTGGCTCCTCACCCTCGATCACAAGCGGATCGGGGTGATGTACCTCGTGTCGATCCTCCTGGCCTTCTTCCTGGGCGGCGTGTTCGCGCTGCTCCTGCGCCTCGAGCTGCTCTCGCCGGGGCGCACCATCATGACGGCCGCGCAGTACAACCGCGCGTTCACGCTGCACGGCGCGATCATGGTGTTCCTCTTCATCATCCCGTCGATCCCCGCGGCGCTCGGCAACTTCATCCTGCCGGTGATGCTCGGCGCGAAGGACGTGGCCTTCCCCAGGCTCAACCTCCTGAGCTTCTACATCTACCTGGTGGGCACGGTCTTCGCGCTCTTCAGCATCATCTCGGGCGCCGTCGACACCGGCTGGACCTTCTACACCCCGTACAGCACCAGCACGAGCTCGTCGGTGGTCTCGATGACCATGGCGGCGTTCATCCTCGGGTTCTCGTCGATCCTCACGGGGCTGAACTTCCTCGTCACGGTGCACAAGCTCCGCGCGCCGGGCCTGCACTGGCGCCGCCTGCCGCTCTTCGTGTGGGGCATGTACGCGACGTCCATCATCCAGGTGCTCGCCACGCCCGTGCTCGCCATCACGCTCTTCCTCCTGGCGATGGAGCGCGTGTTCGGCCTGGGCATCTTCGACGCCTCGCTCGGCGGCGACCCGGTGCTCTTTCAGCACTTCTTCTGGTTCTACTCGCACCCCGCCGTGTACATCATGATCGTGCCGGGCATGGCCATCGTGAGCGAGCTCTTCGCCACGTTCTCGCGCCGCGCGGTCTTCGGCTACTTCGCCATCGCGATGAGCTCCCTCGGCCTCGCGCTCGTGGGCTTCCTCGTGTGGGCGCACCACATGTTCACCGCGGGCATCAGCGAGTTCGCCGCGATGCTCTTCTCGGCCCTGACCTTCCTCGTCGCCATCCCCTCGGGCGTCAAGGTCTTCAACTGGACCGCCACGCTCTACAAGGGCTCGATCTGGCTCACGACGCCGATGCTCTTCGCGCTGGCGTTCCTCATCCAGTTCGCCATCGGCGGGCTCACGGGGCTCTTCCTCGGCACCCTCGCCGTCGACATCCACCTGCACGACACCTACTTCGTCGTGGCCCACTTCCACTACGTGATGATGGGCGGCACGGTGATGGGCTTTCTCGGCGGGCTCTACTACTGGTGGCCCAAGATCACCGGCAAGCTCTACGACGAGCGGCTCGCCAAGGTCTCGTTCGCGTTCATCTTCACGGGCTTCAACGCGACCTTCCTCGTGCAGTTCATCATGGGCTCGCGCGGCATGCCGCGGCGGTACTACGACTACCTCCCCGAGTTCCGCCCCTACCACGCGTTCTCGACGGTGGGGTCGTGGATCCTCGCGGTGGGCTTCTTCATCTACGCCTACGTGCTCATCAAGTCGCTGCGCTCGGGCCCCAAGGCCCCGCCGAACCCCTGGGGCTCCGCGGGCTTCGAGTGGGCGAGCGAGTCGCCGCCCGTGCTGGCGAACTTCCGCGAGGTGCCCACCATCACCCGCGGCCCGTACGACTACCACCTCGCCACCGAGGCCGAGCTCTTCGACGGCTTCCCCGAGGACGCGCCGAAGAAGGCGTGATCGCACCCACTCCAACGTAAACCCCACGCAACGCTGGAACCACGCTCATGACCACGGCCTCCTCCACCGAACACGAAGGCGCAGCCCACGGGCACGAACACCCGAAGTGGCTCGCTCACCACTTCGACTCGCCCGCGCAGCAGTTCGACACCGCCAAGCTCGGCATGTGGGTCTTCATCTGCACCGAGATCCTCATGTTCGGCGGCCTCTTCGTGGCCTACGGCATCTTCCGCGGCCAGGAGGGCGAGATCTTTCACGCCGCCCACCAGCACCTGAACTGGCAGCTCGGCGCGGTGAACACCATCGTGCTGCTCTTCAGCTCGCTCACGGCCGCCCTCGCCGTGCGCCAGTCGCAGGTGGGTGATCGCAAGGGCACCACGCTCGCCCTCATCATCACCCTCGTGTGCGCGGTGGCCTTCCTCTGCATCAAGTATGTGGAGTACACCGCGAAGCTCGATCACGGCCTCTTGCCCGGCCGGTGCTTCGGGCACCCGTGGTTCGGCGACGGGTGCGTCGGCGGCGGCGCCGCGGTGATGCCCGCCGCGGTGCACGGCCTCTCCACGCGGGCGCACATGTTCTTCGCGCTCTACTTCATGATGACCGGCCTGCACGGCGTCCATGTGCTCGTCGGCATGGGCGTGCTCGGCTGGGTGCTCATGCGCAACCTGCGCGGAGACTTCAGCAAGGAGTACTTCACCGCCGTCGAGATCGGGGCGCTCTACTGGCACCTCGTCGACCTCGTCTGGATCTACCTCTTCCCCCTTCTCTACCTGGTGGGCTGAGATGAGCACCCAAGAGCAGTCTCACACGCACGTCGAGGGCCACGAGGAGTGGGCCGTCCACGCGCACATCTCCGACTGGAAGTTCCTCGTCGGCATCTTCGCCGCGCTGATCGTGCTCACGGTGATCACCGTCGCCGTCTCGCGCGTCGACCTGGGGTCGGCCAACACCGTCGTCGCCGTGCTCATCGCGACGATGAAGGCCTCGCTCGTGGCCACGTTCTTCATGCACCTGCGCCACGACAAGCTCTTCAACTCGGTGATCTTCGTGTCGGCGTTCATCTTCCTGGGGATCTTCTTCATCTACACGGTCGACGACCTCAGCACGCGCGGTCGCATCGACCCGGCGAACGGCGTGTCGGTCTACGCGCGCAACGGCGAGAAGGCCCCCGGTGGCTTCACCCCCGTCGAGCTGCCCGAGCACACCGGCGGCGCGCACGGCGCGGCCACCGGCACGCACAACGCCGCGGCTCCCACGGGCGCCGAGCCCGCCGAGCACGCCCCCGCGCACTGACCCGCGACGCCTCTCGCCCCCGCGCGCGAGGCGCTCTACGTCCTCTCACACATGAACCTCCCTCGCGCGCTTCTCGTCGCGCTCGCCCTCGCCGCCGTCGCGTGCAAGCGCAAGCACGTGCCCGTCGCGTCGGTGCCCGAGCTGCCGTACCCCTCGTGCGGCGGCGCCGCGCTGCCCGCGGGCGAGCTCGTCGCCGAGGGCAGCCTGCGCGCGGGCCCCGACCACAACGAGCCGTCGGTCGTCGAGCGCTTCGAGATGCGCCGCCGCGACTGCCTCTATGTGCTCACCGCGCGGCAGGAGTGGGCGCGCATGTCGTCGGACGTCGAGGTGGTCTACGACCGCGACCTCGTCCCGCTGCGCGCGTGGAAGCGCATGACGATCCCCGGCGTGTCGCGCGCCGACGGCAACGCCGACATCCGGCGCTACGAGCTGCGCACGCCCGAGGTGACCATCACCCGCCGCGTGGCGGGCGGCGCTCGCACGTACGAGGTGCTCCGCGGCGAGCGCCCCACGGTGATCATCGGGCCGGGACGAGGGACGCTCACGCCGTGGCTGCGCCGCGCGCGCCTCGCGGTCGGCGGCGCGGTGCGCGAGCAGGCGCTCGACATGCGCGAGCTGCTCGAGACGCTGCGGCCCGTCACGCTGCGCCGCGACCCCGACCTCTACGTGCCTGCGCTCGGCCGCACGGTGCGGGTCTACACCGTGTACGGCCGCGAGAGCGTGTACGCCGACGAGCACGACACCGTCCTCGGCGACCTCGCGGGCATGCTGCCGAGCGACCGCGTCCACACGCCCGCGCCGCGTCCGATGCCGATGTACGGCGCGCCCGACCCGCTCCACACGCCGTGACGTCGTGGCGGCGTGGGCCGACGATTCGGCCGGCGGCCTCACGTGCCCACGGGCGAGCGCAAGCTCGCCACGTACGCCCGGAACGTCGCCCGTCGTCGGGCGGCGTGCGCGTTGCCGCCCGGGGCGCCGCCTCGCCGTGACGTGCGCGTCGTTCGAGGCGTGGTCGAGCGAGGCGATGGCCTCCGCCCGGGGCGTCGCCTCGCCGTGACGGGTGCGTCGTCCGAAGCGTGGTCGAGCGAGGCGATGGCCTCCGGGCTGTGCCGCGGCTCCGCCGCGAATGCGGCCCCTTCGGGGCGCCCGGAAGGTCGCGCAGGGCGACGAGCGGCGGAGCGCGTCGAGCGCAGAGGAGACCATCTCGCACGAGCGAGACGTGACGCGGCCACGACGTTGTCATCACGCGAGGCCGCGTGATACGCACGAGCGCATGATCGGGTCGCGCGTGGCGAGGGTGGCGCTGGCGCTCGGCGCGTTGACGCTCACGCGATGCACGAAGCCACGCACCGAGCTTGTGGTGACGGTGCGCTCGGAGCTCGCGTGGGGCGAGGGACGCGACCTGCAATCGCTCGTGGTGACGGTGCGTCGCGACGGGCCCAACGGCGCGATCCGATGGCAGCAGAGCAAGGTGCTGGGGAGCGACGTGGGGCAGTGGCCGCTGCCGCTGTCGTTCGGGCTCTACCCGAGCGACGCGAGCGACACGACGCCCGTGTGGATCGAGGTGCTCGGGTGCGCGCAGCGCGAGGGCTGCGTCGCGGGCGGAGCGGTGATTGTGCAGCGGGCGGTGGTGAGCTACCGGCCCGAGCAGACCGTGGGGCTCGACCTGTGGCTCGCAGCGAGGTGTCGCGGGGTGATGTGCGGCGTGAGCGAGCGGTGCGTGCGTGAGACGGGGCGCTGCGAGCTCGCGAGGCGCGCGGATGACGACGTGGCGACGCTGCCGGGCGGCGTGGTGCCGACGGCGATGGATGGAGGCGTGCCGACGGTCGATGTCGGCGCGCTCGGCGACGCTTCGCGCGATGGAGCGCGCTCGTGTCCGAGCGGGGCCGCGGACTGTCGCCCCGCGTTCGCGTGGGAGCGGCACTTCGGCTCGTCTGGCGGTGACGACATTGGCCGGGGGGGTGCGGCGGACGCAAGCGGCAACGTGTACATCGTCGCACACGTTTCCGGCACCTTCGATGCCGGCGGAGGCCCGTTCATGGCGGGGGAGGGGGCTTGTGCACTCGTCGCCTACTCCTCTTCGGGAGGGTTCCGGTGGTCGTGGCATCCGACTACCAACGGCGAGGCCGGATCGAACTCGGCGTGTTCGAGCGTCGCGGTAGATGCGACCGGCAACGTCTATGTGGTGGGGAGCTACAACGGCGTCGTGGACCTTGGCGCCGGGATGATCGGGCGACCCCGAGAGGCAGGCGGTCCCTTCGTCGCGAGCCTCACGTCCACCGGCCAGTATCGTTGGGCGCACGCGATCGTCGCCAACGGGAACGCGAGCGGGCTCGCCGTCACTCCGAGCGGTAGCGTCTATGTGGTTGGGCAGTTCAACGCAGACCGGACTACTGGAGGCGGACCGGTGGACTGGGGAGGAGGCCCCTTGATGGGCACGCCCGGTCAGAATCTCTACGTCGCGAGCTTCGGGGCGAACGGCGCGTTCGCCTGGGCGCGCTCGTACTCTGGCGGCCCAGGCGGCGAAGCCATCGCTGCGAATGACAGCGGGATCGTCCTCACTGGCTCGCACAGCGCCACCCTCGACTTCGGCGATGGGCACGTGCTCACGACGGCCCGCAGCGAGGCGTTTCTCGTGGGGCTCACGGCTACGGGCGCGTTTCGATGGTCGGCGCGCTTCGCAACAGATAGCGCCATTGGCGTCCAAGGCAGCGGCGTCGCCCTGGACGCCGTGGGGAACGTGTTCGTGGCAGGCACCTTCTCGGGCAGCGTTGACTTCGGCCTAGGAGCGATCGAGAGTTCTGGTCGGGCGGACGGCTACGTAGTGAGCTACTCCCCGTCAGGAGGCCCTCGGTGGGCAAGGCAATACGGGGCTGATCTGGCGACGTCTGTGACGTCCGCGTATGGCGTGGCGGTGGACCCGAGCGGAAACGTCGTGGCTACCGGAACGTTTCGAGGCGCGGTCAACTTTGGTGGCGGTCCCCTCGAAAGCGACGGCGTGGACGCGGGGGACATCTTCGTCGTGGGGCTGACCGCGAGCGGAGACTACCGATGGTCACGGCAGTTCGGAGCGACTGGCGACGACTTTAGTTTCGGAGCTGCGTGGAGCCGCGCCGAAGCGTTCCATCTCACGGGCGTCTTCCGACGGACCGTCGACTTCGGCGACGGACCGACGCGCAGCGCGGGCGCCGGGGACGTCTTCCTGCTCAAGCTGCTTCCGTAGGCCCCCTCTGCTCGCTT
>JBDHVF010000332.1:0-8255 GCA_039809605.1 Polyangiales bacterium
CGTGCGCCGCGCTCTCGGCGGGCTGCTGGACGCTCCAGCCCGCGCCCGAGCGCGACGGCGGGATCGACGTCCCCTCGTTCGTCACCGCGCCGCGCGACGACGCCGCGGCGCTCGCGATCGTGCCGCGCTGCGACGTCGCGCCGTGGACGCCCGACGGGTGCCCGCGCCCGCTCGCCCGCTTCGCGCACCTCTCGCCCGACGCGCCGCCCTTCGACGTCTGCGTGCGACCCGCGAGCCTGCCGTCGATCTACCTCGGTCCGCTGCTGCGCGACGCGCTCCCCGGCGGCGTGGCCTTCGGCCAGGTGACCCAGTACATCGAGGGCCGCGCGAACGTGGCGCCCGTGGCGATCCGGCTGGTGCCCGCGGGCAGCGCGGAGTGCGACGCGCCGCTGCGCCCCGGCCTCGACGACTTCGCGCTGCCGCCGCTCGAGGTGTGCCGCACGCAGACCACGCTCGCGGTCGTGGGGCTCTTGAACGGCGCGGGCGAGCGGGCGCTGCGCGTGGTGATCCTGCCCGACCCGACGCCCGACGAGAACCCAGGCGAGCGCGCGATGGCGCGGCTCTTTCACGCGATCCCCGACGTGGGGCCGCTCGACGTGGCCGTCGACGCGCTGCGGGTGACCGTCTGGCCCGGCGCGACCTACGGCGCCGTGGCCGCGCCCAACCTCGCCTTCGCGCGCACCTGCCAGGGCTACCTCGTGAGAGACCCCGCGGACCTGATGGGCAACGTCTTCTCGGTGCGCCGGGCCCGCGAGACGGGCGCGGCCCTGGCGACGTGCGCGATCGCGGCCGAGGCGGGGGGGATCTACACGGCCTTTCTCACCGGGCTGCGCGAGGGGGCGGGCGACCGCGCGCCCAACGCGCTCCTCTGCCGCGACAACCCCGCGGAGACGTCGGCCGACGGGCTCAACCACACCTGTCGCTTCGTGCGGTGACGGTCAGTTGGCGTCGGAGCGCGCGTCGCTGGCGCGCGTGGGGTCGCGCACGATCTCGACCTTGGTGACCCGGCGCTTGTCGCCCTCGCGCACGATGAAGCGCAGGCCCTCCCAGAGCACCACGGCGCCCACCTCGGGCACCTTGCCCGCGCGCGCCGCGAGGAAGCCCCCGAGCGACGCGTAGTCGCCGCCCTCGGGGAACTCGACGTCGAGCTTCTCGGCGAGGCCCGTGATGGGGATGGCCGCGCTGGCCATGTAGCGCCCCGCGCCGAGCTCGGTGAACTCGCTCTCGGCGTTGCGCTCGTCGTGCTCGTCCTCGATCTCGCCCACGAGCTCCTCGAGCACGTCTTCGAGGGTGACGATGCCCACCATGGCGCCGAACTCGTCGACCACCACGGCCAGGTGCGTGCGCCTCGACTGCATGTCGCGCAGCACCGTGAGCACGGGCTGCGTGTCGGTGACGAAGAGCACGGGCCTGCGCATGAGCGAGTCGATGGTGGCGGGCTCGGGCCGCCCGTCGCCGAGCGAGGTCATCGAGAGCCGCTCGGTCGCCACGCGGAAGAGGTCCTTCGCGATGAGGATGCCCACCACGTTGTCGATCTGCCCGCGGTACACGGGGATGCGCGAGTGGGCCTCCTCCGAGAGCCTGCGCACCGCGTCGTCGACGTGGGTGCCGGCCTCGAGCGCCACGATGCGCGTGCGCGGCACCATGATGTCTCGCGCGAGGCGGTTCTTGATCTCGAACACGTTCTGCAGCATCTGGCTGCTCAGGGGGTCGACCGCGCCGGCGCTCTGCGCCTCTTCGACCACGTACTCGACCTCCTTCTCGGTCACGGGCGGCGGGTCGATCGAGCTGCGGTCATGCAGCCGCGCAGACACCCACGACCCCACGGCCTCGAGGGGCGCGGCGAAGGGCGCGAGCAGGAGCGCGATCGGGCGCATCCACGACAGCGCCCTGGGGGCGATCGCCCGCGCGCGGCGGCGGCCGAGCAGCGTGGCGACCTCGACGAAGAGCCCGTACACGAACGCGATCACGAGCATCACGAGCGCGAGGAGCCACCAGCGGTCGCCGCGCTCGATGAACCACGGGACCACCAGCACCGTCGCCGCGATGGGCGCGAGCACCCGCCCCGCGAGCAATCGCGAGAGGGTGCGGCCGGGGTCTTCGAGGTATCGCTCGAGCAGCGCGCCCTTCTCGCCCAGGTCGTCGCGCAGCGCGCGGAGGCGAGCCTCGGGGAGCGCCACCAGGGACGCCTCCAGGCACGCCATCACGGCCCCCAGGATCAGGAGCACCATCGCGGCGACCAGCGTTGCGGCCATCTCGCTCAAGGGCGCTCCGCCACGGGATCAAGGCTCGGGAGGCATATCATATGGGAGAGTGGGGAGCGGCGATGTGAGGGGGGTGACGGTGTGGACGCCCTCCCGGCGCCGGTCCACGCCCGAACCTAACACCCGGCGCCCGAGAGCGGCAAGTGGGCGCCGGTGCCGCGCATGGACAGAGTACGCCACGAGGAGCGCGCCGGGCATTGACCGTGCGCGCGCGAGGGCATAACCCGAACGGCGAGAATCCCACGATGCTGCTCTCCCTTCAGGTGCGTGACTTCGCGATCATCGACGCCGTCGAGGTGTCGTTCGGCCCCGGGCTCAACGTGGTCACGGGCGAGACGGGCGCGGGCAAGAGCATCCTGGTCGACGCGCTCGGGCTGGTGCTCGGCGCGCGCGCGTCGGCGAGCGACGTGGTGCGCACGGGCGCGGCGCAGGCCGAGATCGAGGCCGTGTTCGCGGTGCGCGGCGACGACGGCCGGCGCCAGCGCTTCGAAGACGCGGGCATCGCGTGGGACGACGAGCTGGTGATCCGCCGCCTCGTGGGCAACGAGCGCACGGGCGGCCGCTCGCGCGCGTACCTCAACGGCCGCATGGTGTCGCTCTCGCAGCTCGCGCAGCTCACGTCGGGCCTGGCCGACGTGACCTCGCAGCACGACCAGCAGACGCTCACCGACCCGGCGACGCACCTGACCCTGCTCGACGCGTCGGGCGCGCTCGAGGGGCAGCGCGCCGAGGTGGCGCGCGCGCACGCGTCGCTCGCCGAGGCGAGCTCGAAGCTCGAGGGCGCGCTGCGCTCGCTGCGAGAGCGCGCCGACCGCGAAGACCTCCTGCGGTTTCAGGTCAAGGAGATCGACGACCTCGCGCTCTCGCCCGGCGACGAGGAGACGTGGGCGCGCGAGCGCGACCGGCTGCGCCACGCGTCGCGCCTCGCCGACGGCACGGGCTCGGCCGAAGACACCCTCTACGCCCGCGACGGCGCCGTGCTCGACGAGCTCGGGGCCGTGGCCGAGCAGCTACGCAAGCTCGCCGAGGTCGACCCCACGCTCGACCCCGTGCGCGACCTCGTCGAGCAGGCCCGCACGCTCGTGCAGGAGGCCGCGCGCGAGCTCGGTCGCTACGCCCGCTCGGTGCGCGCCGACCCCGAGCGCCTCGCCGACCTCGAAGACAGGCTCCAGCGCCTCTTGCGCCTCAAGCGCAAGTACGGGGGCACGGTCGAAGAGATCCTGGCGTTCCGCGACCGCGCGAGGGAGGAGCTCGACACCCTCGAGCAGGGCGAGGCCCGCATCGCGGAGCTCGAGCGCGCCGTCGAGGAGCGCCGCGCCGTCGCGGGGCAGCGCGCGCGGGCCCTGAGCGCCGCGCGCCGCGAGGCCGCCCACAGGCTCGGCGACGCCATCGGCCGCGAGCTCGCGTCGCTGAGCATGGGCGGCGCGCGCGTGGTGGTCGACGTGGCCCACGTCTCGCCGGGCTCGAGCGACCTCGCCGTCGACGGCGCGCGCCTCACGCCGTCGGGCATCGACCGGGTGGAGTTCCTCATCGCGGCCAACCGCGGCGAGGACCCGCGGCCCCTGCGCAAGATCGCGTCGGGCGGCGAGCTCTCTCGCGCGCTGCTCGCGATCAAGCGCGTGCTCACCGACGTGGGCCCCGAGACCTTCTACGTCTTCGACGAGGTCGACGCGGGCGTGGGCGGCGCCGTCGCCGAGGTCATCGGGCAGAAGATCAAGCAGGTGGCGCTGCGCAACCAGGTGCTCTGCATCACGCACCTGCCGCAGATCGCGGTGTACGGCGACAAGCACTTCGTCGTGCGCAAGCAGGAGGTCCACGAGCGCACCACGTCCTCGGTGCGCGCCCTCGACGAGCGCGAGCGCCTCGAGGAGATCGCCCGCATGCTCGGCGGCATCCGCGTGACCGAGCGCACCCGCGAGGCCGCGGCCGAGATGCTCCGCGCCGCGGTGGCGACCGCGCCCTAGCGGCGACACGAGCCGCCACCCGCGGGTGGCTACCGGCGGCGCCATGCCGCAGCCCCACCTGCCTCGGATGCGCGCATCCGCGGCGGTCGGGCAGGCACCACGCGCGGCCCGCTCGTTGCTGATACCCTCGAACCCGTCGTGCGGTCGCGCCGTCACCACCCCCTCGTCCTCGCGCTCGCGTCGGGTGTCGCCGCGGTGTGCGCCGCGCCCGACGCGCGGGCGCAGGGCGTCGACGCGCGCGCCACGGGGATCTTTCTGCGCGTGGGCCCGGCCGTGTCGGGCTTCGGCCTCGACGCGATGACCTACCGCGCGCAGGGCCACCACGACGTCGACCGGTCGTTCTCGGGCAAGCAGCTCGTGCTCGGGCGCGAGTGGCTCGCGGGCCTCTCGGTCGCGGCCCACGTCGACGCGGCGTGGTTCTACGTGCGCGTCGGCGCCGACCTCTATCAGAACCCCACGCCGGGCACCCCCGGGTTCGACGTGCGCTCGACCACCCTCGGGTGGATCGCCGCCGGGCCGCGCTTCGTCTTCGGCGCCTTCGCCCTGCAAGCGGGCGTGCGCGTCGCGGCGCTGCTGCAGGACGTCGAGCGCCGCGTGCCCGACGCCGCGGGCGCCACCATCCGCTCGCAGGAGTACTCGGGCCTCGGGGCGATCTACGCCGTCGACGTGGGCGCGCAGTGGCGGCCGCTGCGGTGGCTCCAGGTCGACGTGGCCGCGGGGCAGGACCTTCTCGGCCCCCTCACGGCCACGACCTTCTCGCTCACGGCGAGCGTGGGCTGGACGCGCTCGCCGCAGCGCTGACATCCGCCGCGGCGTCGCGCGCGCCGGGCTCGGGGAGCGCGGGCACGGGCGGCGGCGCGGCCCCCTCGGCGGTCACGACGCCCACGCGCACGCCGTGATCGGCCACCGTGGCGCCGCCGGGCACGCGGATGCACTCGATGCGAAGCGGGATGAGCGTCTGGTACCAGGTGACCACGGCGCCGTCGCGCGCGGGGTCGACGCGGATCCAGCGCACGCCCACCTCGGTGCCCAAGAGAAAGCGCCCGCGCAGCGTGACCTGCTCGCCGTCGACGCGGAACACCTCGACGCGCGCCTGCTGGCAGCGCCCGCGCGAGACGGCCACCCAGCGTCGCCCGTCGCCCGCGTCGCCGACGCCCACCGAGGGTTCGAAGCCCGCGAGGTCGGCGCCGCGCGTGACCTCGACGGCGTCGAGCATCACCGCGGGCGTCGCCCCCTTGAGCTCGGCCCGCACGCTCGCGCCGCCCGACGACGACGGCGGCGCGAGGTCTTGAATGCCCGCGCGTCGCCGGGGCGCGCGGGCGGCGGCGGCCCGCGCGGCGGCCTCGGCCTCGGCCGCGGTGGCGGGGCGCTCGTCGCCCGTGAAGCCCGACGTCTCGGCGTCGAGCGCGTGCGCCTCGACCCCCCCGTCGGCCTCGCGCAGCGCGGGGAACCACACCACCGTGAAGCCCGCGCCCCGTCGCAGGAGCGCCATCGGCCCGCCGGGGAACACCCCGGTGGTCACCGTGCGCGTGGCGACCGTGGCCGCGCCGCGGTCGCTCCAGCGCACGAGGCGGAGCTCGGCTTGCGAGAGGTCCTCGGTGGGCTTCGCCACGGCGCCGAAGACCTCGCGCGGGGAGCCGCACGCGAGCGCGTTCGACACCGCGTCGCCCACGACGCCGCGGTCGCGCCACATGCCCCCCGGCCTCGGCGCGGCGCCCGCGTCGCCCGCGGCCGCGTCGACGACGGCCTTCACGTCGCGCGGAGCCGCGACCGAGGCGTCTTCGCGCCTCGCGCGCTGCGAGCACGCCACGACGAGCGCGCACACCACCGCGGCCCGTCGCGCGCGCATCACGGCTCCAGCGTGGCGATGCCCGGAAAGAGCCTCGCGATGTCGCGCCCGCGCAGCCGCTCGCCGGTCGACTCGCGCTGCGCCTCGACGAGCAGCACGCCGCGGGCGCCCGCGCACGCGACCGCGACGCCGTCGCGCACGAGCACCGCGTCGCCCGGCGAGAGCCCGCGCAGCGCGCGGTCGAGCGGGCGCGCCGAGAGCACCACCACGGTCTCGTCGCCGAAGCCCGTGAACGCGCCGGGGTCGGGCGCCGCCGCGCGCACGCGGCGGAGCACGGCTTCGACGGGCGCGTCCCACGCGATCTCGCAGTCGTCGTCGGTGGGGCGCGGCGCGTGGGTGACGAGCGCGGGGTCCTGCGGCACGCCGCGGGCCTCGCCGCGCTCGATCGCGCGCACCACGTCGCGCAGGGCCTCGAGCGACGGGCGGTCGAGCGCGCGCGCGAGCTGCCAGGCGTTCACGCCCTCGGGCACGGGCATGCGGCGCTGCGCGAGGATCTCCCCCTCGTCGTAGCCCGCGGAGATCCAGTGGGCGGTGACGCCCGTCTCCCGGTCGCCGAGCGCGAGGGTCCAGTAGTAGGGGTCGGCCCCGCGGTGCCGCGGCAGGAGCGACGGGTGCACGTTCACGCCGCCGTGCGCCGCGAAGGCGAGCACCGTGGCGGGGATGCGCCGCGTCCAGAACCAGCTCACCACGAGCTCGGGCTCGGTGGTCGACAGGAGCGCCTGCACCGTGGGGTTCGTGAGGTCGGGGCGGCCGAGCAGCGGCGCCGCGCGCGCGGCCATGATCCGCCGCAGCCTGCGCATGCCGGGCGACGCGGGGCGCGAGATGCACGCGCCCACCAGCTCGTGCCCCTCGCGGGCCAGCATCAGCGCGCCGAGCGGGAGCCCGAGGTACAGGATCTTCACTGGTTCCTCACGCCGTAGGTGTAGAGCCCCCACGGGACGATCACCGCGAAGGCCGAGCGCGCGCCCGCGGACCCTTCGCCCACGCCGCGCTCCGCGGCGAAGAGCACGGCGGTGCGCCCCGCGAAGCCGCCGCACAGGGCCCTGAGCACGGGCGCGAGCGCGGCCTCGACCGCCGCGACGCGCGCCTCGTCGACGCCGTCCGCCAGCCCCTCGGCGTACGCGCCCACCACGAGCGCCTCGGCGCTCCCGCGGTGCTCCCTGCGCGGCTGCGAGTCGCCCGCGGGCGCGTGGCCGTTGGAGGCGTCGTGCGGCAGCGACCACGCGAGGCCCTCGTCGCCCGCGGGCGCGAGCCCCGACACCTGCGCGAGCACGCGCTTCTTGAAGCGCTCCCAGAGGTCGTAGCGCAGGCCCGGGAGCGCCACGAGCGCGGTGCTCCTCGCGCCCGCGCGCTCGGCGAAGGGGCCGAGCCTCGCGGCGAGGTCGTCGACGCGCGTGACGCGCTGGTGGCCCGCCTCGACCTCGCGGAGCACCGCCTCGAAGCGCGCGTCGAAGCGCTCGCACGCGGCCTGCGCGGCCGACTCGAGGTTGCGCATCTCGACGCCCGCGCCCGACGCCACGGCGCGCATCTCGCCGAGGCCCCGCGGGATCTTCGAAGCCGCTTCGACGAAGCACCGCTCGGCCGCGGCCGGGTCCGAGAGCGGGCACGTGCGCGCGCGTCGCACGGCGGCCCCGAGGTCGATCGCGGCGCGCAGGCCCGACGACCAGCGGGCCACCTCCTCGCGCGACGTGGGCGCGGCGGGCTTCGCGGGGGGCGCGGGCGCGGGCGCGTCGTTCCACTCGAAGGTGAGGGCGGGGTCGACCGGCAGCGGAGGCGCCGCGAGCGGCGACGAGAACACGATCAGCGTGTCGTCGGCCGAGCGCTCGGGCGCGGGCGGCGGCAGGTCGAGCCAACCCGCGATGGAGTCTTGAAGCCCCGTGAGGTTGAAGCTGCGACCCGCGAGCGCGGCCACGAGGGTGCCGGGGTCGCGGGTGACGGTGACGGGCGGCGCGCCGAGCGACGCGGTGGCGTCGAAGGCCGAGGCCACGTCGGCGGGCAGCGCGGGCGCGCCCGACGCCGACGCCGCGCGCGCCGAGGCGATCACCGCGAAGGGAGAGCGCCTGCACAGCGCGAGCAGCGCGGCGAAGTCGGCGGCGCTCGAGGTGGCGCCGCGCGCGTCGAGCCACGCGTCGAGGTCGTCGACGGCGAGGGCGATGCCGTCGCGCCCGGCGGCCCTGG
>JBDHVF010000333.1:0-8250 GCA_039809605.1 Polyangiales bacterium
CGAGGCCCCTCGACGAAGACGGGGCCCCGTCGGGCGACGCGCAGCGCCTCGACCTCGCGCGCGGCCGCGTCGAAGCCCTCGACGTCGACGCGCGCCACGGCGTGCTCTGGGTCGCGTGGGTGGCGACGACGGGCGCGCAGGGCCGCTGGCAGCTCCGCGCCACGGGGGCGCTCGCCGCGCGCGACGACCTCGCGTCGGTGAGCCCGCCCGCGACGCTCGAGCGCGCGCGCGTGTGGCCCATCCAGCGGCGGTGGCGCTCGCTCTTCGCCGAGGTGCGCGCGGGCGACGACGGCACCGCGGTGGTGCTCGCGAGCGGAGACAACGTCGCGTGCCCGCTCGCGGCGCCCGTCGCGGGGCGCACCAACTGGGTCGACTGCGCGGGCTGGAAGTGGTTCCGCGTGGGCACCGACCGGAGGGTCACGGCCGAGGGGCGCGGGGGCATGGCGCGCCCCGAGTTCGCGCCCTCGTCGCTCACGCGCGTGCGCAACGGCTGGCTCTACGCGCGCGGGCCCCTCGACAGCGCGAGCTCCGCCCGCGTGGTGCTCGAGCCCGCGGGACACCGCGCGACCCCGTGGGGCGGCACCACGTCGCGCGTGCTGCCCGCCTTCCTCGACACGATCGCGCTCTGCGCCGCGCCCGACGTCGCGTGGACCGGCGACGCGTTCGTGGCCCGCTGCGAGCCCGACGCCTCGGTGGGCGAGCCCGAGGGGACCCGCTGGGTGCGCGTGGTGCGCGAGGACGGCACCGCGGCCACGACCGCACGCAACACCGTGGCCCGCGAGACCGGCGAGGCGCTGCGATGCGAGGGGCGCGTCCCCGTCGTCGAGCTCCGCTGGGAGGGCGGCTCGGTGCGCCTCGACCCCGCGCACCCCGACGCGTCGCTGCGCCTCGAGCGCTGGGACTCGGGCGGCGCCCTCGACGGCGCCGTCTCGACCGCGTGGGCCGGGCGCGCGCTCGTGGGCGTCGACGCCGCGGGGCACGTCATGCGCTGGGCCTGCGACGCCCGCGGCGAGCTCGCGCGGTCGGAATGACACCCGTCAGTCGGGCGGTTCTCGGTGTGCGCCGCGCTGGGCTATGCTCCCGCGCAACCACAGATCCCCCGACGCCATGAAACGCCCCCACGCCCTCCGCCTCGCGCTCCTCGCGCTGCCCGCGGCCCTCGCGGCGCTCACCTTCGCGCCCCTCGCCCGCGCCGACACCAACCTCTTCTCCACCGCGATGGAGCGCTACGGCTGGTGGGCCGCGCTCCCGGCGGCCTTCCTCGTGGGCCTCGGCACCGCGGCGACGCCCTGCGTCTACCCGATGATCGGCATCACGGTGTCGGTCTTCGGCGCGCGGCGCGAGACGCGGGGCCGCGCGATGATGCTCTCGACGGCCTTCGTGCACGGCCTCGCGGCGCTGTTCGTGCCGCTCGGGCTCTTCGCCGCCCTCTCGGGGCGCGTGGCGGGCTCGCTCGCGGGCAGCGCCGCGGTGCAGATCTTCGAGGCCGCGCTGATGTTCGTGATGGCGCTCAACATGTTCGGCCTCTTCGAAGTGTCCCTTCCGCCGAGCGTGCAGAACCGCCTCGCCGCCATCGGCGGCCTCGGGGTGAAGGGAGCGTTCGCCATCGGCTTCGCCACCGGCCCCATCGCCGCGCCGTGCGCCACGGCGGGCCTCGTGGGCATCCTCGACTACGTCTTCCGCCAGCGCGACGTGGCGAGCGGCAGCCTCTTTCTCTACGCGTACTCGCTCGGCCTGGGCCTGCCCTTCTGGCTCGTGGGCGCCCTCTCGCTCGGCCTCCCCAAGCCCGGCGTCTGGATGGACCGCATCAAGAGCGTCTTCGGCATCGGGCTCATGGTGCTGGGCTTCTACTACCTCCGGCACCTCGTGCCGCAGCTCTCGAACCCGCCCACGCCGCTGCCCGCGAAGCTGTGGTTCTTCGCGACGCTCGTGCTCGCGGGCGTGGCCCTCGGCGCCGTGCACCTCTCCCTCAAGGAGGGCACCCACATCGAACGCGGCCGCAAGGTCGTGGGCATCGTGATCGCCGCGCTCGGGGCCGTGTGGCTGGTGGCCTACGAGCCCCCCGCGCCGTCGATCGCGTGGGCCACGAGCCTCGACGCGGCCATGACCCGCGCCCGCGCCGAGCGCCGCCCGGTGCTCGTCGACTTCGGCGCCGCGTGGTGCGCCGCCTGCGAGGAGCTCATGCACAAGACCTTCACCGACGCCTCGGTGCGCCGCGAGGCCGAGCGCTTCGTCGCCGTGAAGGTCGACGCCACCGACCCGACGCCCGCCATCGACGCGCTCCAGGCGCGCTACCAGGTGCGCGGCCTTCCGACCGTGCTGCTCCTCGACTCGACGGGCCGCGAGACCGCGCGCGTCACCGAGTTCGTGCCCCCGCCCCGCATGCTCGAGCTCATGCGCCGCGTCGACTGACCCCACGAATTTCTCCCCCACGCGCGGACGGCGATCCCCTCCGCGCATGCCCGCGAAGCCCGCCACGAAGGCCGCCGCGAAGACCTCCGCCGTCGACCCCGCGCGCCTGCGTGCGTGGAGCGCGAAGCGCCAGGGCCTCGGCGGCGCGCTCTCGGGCGCCACCGCCGCCGACGCGCTCGCGAAGACGGGCTGGGTGCGCTCGGTGGGCGGCTCGTCGCCGTACCTCGCGCTCTTCGACCGCGCGGGACTCTCTCGCGAGGCCGTCGACCGCGCCGTGGCGGCCGTCGAGGTGCACGAGCTGCCGAGCGCGCGCGGGTGCACCTACGTGGTGCCCGCGTGCGACTACGCCCTCGCGCTGCGCGCGGCGCAGGGCCACGGCGACGACGCGGCCGTCGCGCAGGCGAAGAAGCACCTCGGCGTCACCGACAAGGAGCTCGACAGGCTCTCGGTGAAGGTGCTCGACGCGCTCTCGAAGGGCGCGCTCGACCCCGCGCAGATCAAGGACGCCGTCGGCGACGCGGTGCGCTCCCTCGGTGAAGAAGGCAAGAGGCGCGGCACGACCTCGACGCTGCCGCTCGTGCTCGGGCGGCTCCAGACGCGCGGCGAGATCCGGCGCGTGCCCGTCAACGGACGCCTCGACCAGCAGCGCTACCGCTACGTGCGGTGGGAGAACTCTCCCCTCGCGAAGACGTCGCTCACCGACGACGAGGTGGCGCGCGGGCTCGCCGAGCGCTTCTTCCGCTGGGCAGGGTTCGGCTCGGCCGCGCAGCTCGCGTGGTGGTCGGGCCTCGGGGTGAAGGCCGCGCGCGCCGCGATGGCGGGCCTCGGGCTCGTCGCGCTCGCCGACGGAGACGACCGGATGATCTCTCCCGCGGACCGCGACGAGATGCGCTCGATGAGGCCCGACGAGGGCGACGTCGCGTCGTTCGTCAGCAGCCTCGACAACGCGATGCACCTGCGGCGCGAGGTGACGACGCTTCTCGACGACGCCGACGCGAGCGCGAAGGTCTTCGGTCAGAAGAACGCGCTGATGGACCTGCCCTACCACGCGATCATCGAGCGCGGGCGCCTCGTGGGCCTGTGGGACTACGACGGCGTCGCGGGAGCGCTCGTGTGGAAGACCTTTCGCGCGCCCTCGCCCGCGGCGCGCGACGCGGCGAAGCGCGTGGAGGCGTACGTGAAGAACGAGCTCGGCGACGCGCGGTCGTTCAGCCTCGACAGCCCCGAGGGCCGCGGTGAGCGCCTCGCGGCGTTGAGAAGCTACGCGTAGCGGCGGGTCGCTACCCGACGCACTTCGTCGCGAAGGCGCGGCGCTGCTCGGGGCGGTCTTTGTTGGCGGGGCTCACGAGCTCGATCACGCCGACGAGGGTGGCGCCCCCCCGTGTCGGTGAGCACGCGCACCTCGAACGCGTCGGGCACCGCAAGCGCGACGCGGTGCTGCGGCTCCGGCGGGCTCCACGAGCGGGCGACCGCGCCGTCGGCCGACGGGAGCCGCGCGACCGCGGCGGCGCCTGCGTGTTCGAAGGTCGCCACGTCGATCTCGAGCTGCGTGCCCGCGTGGGTGTGCTCCTCGGCGAGGTACTCGCGCGGGAGCCACGTCTCGTTCAGCGCGTCGGCGATGCGCGTCGCCCAGTTCGACAGAAACGATTCGCCGTGGAGCACGGGTACAGCTACCGCTTCGACCGCTCGCGCTTCTCGTGCTTGCGCAGCACGGCCTCCTTGCGCTTCGCCATGACCTCGGGCGAGGGCGCGCGGCCGGGCAGGGGCTCCTGCTCGGCGTGGTGCTCGTCGAGGGTGCCGGGCTCGGTGCCGAGTTCGAAGATCGCCACCTCGCGGCGGCCCCGCTCGCCCATGCGCACGGGCATCACCGCGGCGCCGATGCCCGCGCCCACGTAGAGCGCGCCGCCCTCGGCGTGGGGGGCCTTTCGCGAGCCGTAGAGCCCGTGCACGTACTTGTGCCCCGCGAGGCGCCCGATG
Source organism: Polyangiales bacterium (assembly GCA_039809605.1). GTDB lineage: Bacteria > Myxococcota_A > Polyangia > Polyangiales > CAISKJ01. The sequence goes on from JBDHVF010000333.1 coordinate 4,390, forward strand.
GCGAGCTCGTGCAGCCTCGCCAGCGTGATCTGGCCCGCGTGCGTGTGCCCCGCGAACACCAGCGGAACCCCCTTGGGCCACAGGCGGTCGGCCTCCTCGCCGATGTGCGTGAGGCCCAGCGTGGCGACGTCGTGGCGCAGGCCCTTGAGGGCCTTCTCGCGGTCGGCGTGGCCCGTGTACGCGTCGTCGAGCCCGACCACCTGGAGCTTCTGGTGGCGCAGCGTGATGATGGTGTGGTGGTTGTCGAGCACCTCGACGCCCGCGCGGCGCAGCGCCCGGCGCACCTCGTCGGCGCCCGACCAGTAGTCGTGGTTGCCGAGCACGCCGATCACGGGCGCCTCGAAGCGCTTCATCAACGCTTCGAGCGCGTCGAGGTAGCGCTGGCTGTGGCAGACGAAGTCGCCGGTGATCACCACGAGGTCGGGCTTCTGCTCGTTGGTGAGGTCGACGGCGGCCTCCTGCACGGCCATCGGGGTCACGCGGCCCACGTGCAGGTCGGTCAGGTGCGCCACGCGCAGGTGCTCGAGCTGCCCGCGGAACACCGCGGGGCCCGCGAAATGCCGCACGGCGATGGTGCGCTTCGGGTGGTTCTGAAACCACCGACTCGGAGGCTTGTCGTCGCCGCCGCCGGCCAGCGCGTCGGCGAACTCTCGTGGAGGGGTGGAGTGTGCTCGGGTCACAGTTGCATCGAACCTAGTACACGGTCCCGCGCGGAACCACTGTCACCGAAGGGCACGCGTGCGTTACACCTTTCGCCCCGATGGCCACGCGCAGCGCCCGAAAGCCCCCGCTGATTCTGGTTTCGAACGACGACGGCGTGAGCGCGCCGGGCATCCGCTCGCTCGCCCGCGCGCTCTCGCGCATCGGCGAGGTGTGGGTCGTCGCGCCCGAGGCCGAACAGTCGTCGATGAGCCACGCGCTCACGCTCTCTCGCCCGCTGCGCCTGAAGCAGCACGGGCCGCGCACGTGGTCGGTCGACGGCACGCCCGCCGACTGCATCTACGTGGCCCTCCACCACGCGCGGCTCCTCCCTCGGGCGCCTTCGGTGGTGGTGAGCGGCATCAACATGGGCGCCAACCTCGGCTCCGACGTCTTCTACTCGGGCACCGTGGCCGCGGCGCGAGAGGGCGCGCTCAGGGGCTACGCCTCGGTGGCCTTCTCGATGCCGTCGAACGGAAACCCCGGCGCCTGCGCCGTGCGGGCCCGCGCGCTCGTCACGCGCCTGCTCGCGTGGCGTAAAGAGAACCCCCGCGCCGCCGCGCCGCTCCTGAACGTGAACTTCCCCCTCGGCCGCGCGAGGGGCGTGCGCGCGTGCTCGCTCGGCGCGCGCGACTACGAGAACCTCGTCGAGATCCGCAACGACCCGCGCGGGCGGCAGTACCTCTGGATCGGCGGCCCGATCCTCCCGCACGAGCTCGTCGAGGGCACCGACGGCGCCGCGGTCGAAGCGGGCTACGTGAGCGTCACGACGCTGCGCCTCGACCTCGGGCGCGACGCCGACGACCCCGTGGCCCTCGCGCTCGCGGGCCGCGGCGCGCGCGGCAAGGCACGCGCGCGCTGACTGGTACCCCGCGCTTCTTCGAACCGGCTCCTCACGCGCGCGCCTCCGCGGCGCATACCTCCGCGCATGGAAGCACTCCGACGCACCGACCGCACCGCTCACAAACGTCTGCCCGCGCGCGGCAGCTACGACCGTACGCTCGCGCACGCCATCCTCGACGAGGCCCTCGTCTGCCACGTGGGCTTCGCGCACGCGGGCTCGCCCGTGGTGATCCCCACGACCTTCGCGCGCGTGGGCGACGAGCTCTTCATCCACGGCGCGCCCGCGTCGCGCATGCTCAAGACCCTCTCGGGCGCGGTGCCCGTGTGCGTGACGGTGACGCTCGTCGACGGGCTGGTGATGGCGCGCTCGGCGATGCACCACTCGATGAACTACCGCGCGGTGGTGGCCTTCGGCGCCGCGCGCGTGGTGACCGACCTCGACGAGAAGCGCCGCGCCCTCTACGCGCTGGTCGAGAAGGTCTCGCCGGGGCGCATGGCCGTCGTGCGCCCGCCGAGCGACGGCGAGCTCAAGGCCACGTCGGTGCTCGCGCTGCCGCTCGACGAAGCCTCGGTGAAGACCCGCGCGGGCGGCCCCATGGACGACCCCGAGGACATGGACATCCCCTGCCCCGCGGGGGTGATCCCGCTGACGCTCTCGCGCGGCGAGCTGGTTCCCTGCGGCGGCGTCAGAAGCGAATGAGCGAGTACACGTCGACGTCGCCCGGCAACCGCTGCCTGCCCTGAAGGAACGACAGCTCGATCACGAACGCCGCCCCCACCACGTCGGCGCCCTGCATGCGCGCGAGCGCGATGGCCGCCGCGGCGGTGCCGCCCGTGGCGATCACGTCATCGACGACGAGCGCTCGGTCGCCGGACGCGAAGCTGCCCTTGTGGATCTCGATGCTGTCGCTGCCGTACTCGAGCGCGTAGGTGACGCGGTCGGTGTTCCACGGCAGCTTGGCGGGCTTGCGCGCGGGCACGAACCCGACGCCCATGCGCACCGCGAGGGCCGCGCCGAAGATGAACCCGCGCGCCTCGACGCCGAGCACCTTCGTCACGCCGTCGCCCCGGTAGCGCTCGACGAACGCGTCGAGCACGGCGCTGAAGGCGTCGGCGTCGCCCAGCATCGGGGTGATGTCCTTGAAGAGAATCCCGGGCCTGGGGAAGTCGGGCACGTCACGGATGAGCGTGCGCGCGCGGTCGAGGCGGTCGTTCATGCGCGCGAGTAGACCACCGCCCTCGCGGCGATGAGAAGCGCCCTCGACGCCCGCGCGGCGTCAAGTTCGCGGCGCGTCGGAGCTCCGGGGCGCAGCGTTTTCGACGGTCCCGCGCGTGTGGGATACGGTCGCACCGTAACCTCCACCCGTTGGGACGTGTCGATGGCAGACCCGAAGCACACCCCGCACGATGCTCCGACGGCCGCTCCTCGCCGGGTGGTTCGCACGATCGGCCGCTACCAGCTCACGCGGCTGCTCGGCGAGGGCGCGATGGGACGCGTGTACCTCGCGACCGACCCCGAGCTCGGTCGCGACGTGGCGATCAAGCTCCTGCGGCTCGACCAGGCGGGCAGCGCGAAGGACGCGTACATCGCGCGCTTTCGCAACGAGGCCCGCGCGGCGGCGCGCTTCAACCACCCCAACGTGGTCTCGGTGCACGACGCGGGCGTCGACGCGACGCTGGGGCCGTACCTCGTGTACGAGTACATCCCCGGGCTCACGCTGCGCGCCACGCTCGACCGCGGGCGCCTCGACGCCGCCACGCTGGTGCGCATCGCGAAGGGGGTCGCGTCGGCGCTCGACGCGCTCCACGGGGCGCGGATCGTTCACCGCGACGTGAAGCCCGACAACATCCTCCTGGCGCCCGACGGGCGGGTGAAGCTCACCGACTTCGGCATCGCGCGCGTGCCCGACGTGGCGCTCACGCGCGACGGGCAGTTCCTCGGAACGCCCGCGTACGCGGCGCCCGAGGCGATCGCGAAGGGCGAGTACGGCCACCGCGGCGACCTCTTCTCGCTCGCGGCGGTGCTGTACGAGGCCCTCACGGGCACGCGGCCCTTCCCCGGCGACGACGCGGTCACGGTCTCGTACGCCGTGGTCAACGACACCCCGAAGCTCGCCTCGGAGCACATGCCCTCGCTCCCCGCGGGCGTCGACGAGGTCGTCGTGCGCGGCCTCGCCAAGCAGCCCGAGGACCGCTTCGCCACCGCGCGCGAGCTCGCCGACGGCCTCTCGCTCGCGCTGCTCCCCGCGCCCTCCCGCGGCGCCCCGGCCTCGCGCAGCATCGCGCCCGCCGCCGCCCCGAGCGCCTCGCGAACGGCCT
>JBDHVF010000334.1:0-8247 GCA_039809605.1 Polyangiales bacterium
GGCGTCCGCGGCACCTGCACGCAGGCGCCCGACGCGGGCCCGCCCGACAGCGGACCCCCGGTGATGGACGCCGGCGCCCCCACCGTCGGCTACCAGGGCTCGGGCTGCGGGTGCAGCGCCCCCGGCTCCTCGCCCGGCCGCGCCGCCCTCGGTCTCGCCGTGGCCGCCCTCGCGCTCGCCTCCGCCCGCCGCCGCCGCCGCTGAGCCGCCGTTCACCGTGACGGGGCGCCGCTCGACTGGCGCCCCGCGCGACCTTCCGATACACCCCCAACCGTGATGCTCACCCACGACGTCTGGGAGGCGCTCCGTCACACCGCGCGCGCCCGCTGCGCCGACGCCGACCCCGCGCACGACTGGCTCCACGTCGAGCGCGTGACCGCGAGCGCGAGGCGCATCGCCGAGGCCGAGCGGGCCGACGTCGACGTCGCCGTCGCCGCGGCCCTCTTGCACGAGCTCTTCAACCACCCCAAGGGACACCCCGAGTCGCGGCGCTCGGGCGAGGTCTGCGCCGAGCACGCGCGCGACGTGCTGCGCTCGGTGGCGTGGCCCGAGGGGCGCGTCGAGCCCGTGTGCTACGCGATCCGCGTGCACCCCTTCTCGCTCGGCGTGGTGCCCGACACGCTCGAGGCGAAGGTGCTACAGGACGCCGACCGCCTCGACGCCATCGGCGCCATCGGCGTCGCGCGCTGCTTCGCGACCTGCGCCGACATGAAGCGCCCGTTCTACGACCCCGACGACCCCCTCTGCGAGCGCCGCGCGCCCGACGACAAGCGCTGGGGGGTCGATCACTTCTACAAGAAGCTCCTCGGGCTCGAGGCGGGCATGCACACGGCCACCGCGCGCGCCCTCGCCCGCGAGCGCAATGACTTCATGCGGGCCTTCCTCGCGCGCTTCGGCGACGAGGTCTCGGGCGCGTAGAGCGTTGCGCGTGGGGTGATTCCGCGCGATCGTGCCGCCACCTCCATGGCACCCATCGACCTGCGCCTCCGCAACCTCGAGACGACCGAGCTGCTCATCGCCTCGTTCGAGAACGAGATCGACGCGGCCTTCTGGCTCCGTGAGCGCCCGCACATGATGGAGGTGCTCGGGGTGATCGCCGAGTCCGACGACCCCTCGATGCACCTGGCGCTGCGCCGCGCGCTGCGCCCGCTCGACCCCGACGAGGCCGCGGCGGTCGAGCGCCTCGACGATGAGGCCGAGCGCGCCGACGCCGAGCGCCGCGCCGACGAGGCCCGCCGCGCCGAAGAAGAAGCCGCCGCGTACCGCGAGGCCATGCGCCACGCCGACCCCAACCGCCCGATGCAGGTCGCGTGGAGCCTCCAGGGCGGATTCGAACGCGTCGACCCCGTCGACGAGCGAGAGATCTCCGAGGCCGTGCGCGAGGCCGTGATCGCGTGGGTGCGCGAGCGCGACGAGTGGGTCGCCGAGCGAGGACTCGTCGTGGGCGAGGCCGTGGTCACCGTGTGGCCGACCAGACTCCCCGAGGGTGAATCACGAGTGCACCCGGGCGGGAGCTTCACCCCCGTCACCGCGCCGAAACGCGAAGGCTGAGGCGCACGAAGCGCCCCGGTGCGCGGGGCGGGTGAGGCCGCGAGACGTTCCCTCGCGAGCGGGGCGAGAGGTGGCACCGGCCCGCGGAGTGCAGAGCCTTCGCCCGATGCCTCTCGATGCCATCCACTCCACGCGTGTGGTCGCCGCGCTGGGCGGCAACGCCTTCGCGCCGCCCGGCGAGGAGCTCACGATGGCCGGACAGTTTCGCTTCGCGCGCGAGGCCCTGGGTCGCCTCGCGCCGCTGCTGGGCGCGGGCGTGGAGCTGGTGCTCGCGCACGGCAACGGCCCGCAGGTCGGGCACATGCTCATCAGGGTCGAGGAGGCGCTCGGTCGGGCCTACGCGCTGCCGCTCTCGGTGTGCGTCGCCGAGACCGAGGGCGAGCTCGGGTACGTGCTCTCGCAGTCGCTCCACAACGTGCTCGCGTCGCTGGGCGTGCGCCGCCCCATCGCGTCGCTGCTCACGCAGGTGCGCGTCGACGCGGGCGACCCCGCGTTCGCCGACCCCACCAAGCCCGTCGGGCCCTTCTACACCGAGGCGCAGGCGAGGGAGCTCGCGCGCCAGGGCTTCGCCGTGCGCGAGGACGCCGGCCGCGGGTGGCGCCGCGTGGTGCCCTCGCCCGAGCCCGTCGGCGTGATCGACGTCGACGTGATCGAGATGCTGCTCGCGCGCGGCGCGCTCGTGGTGGCCGCGGGCGGCGGCGGCGTGCCCGTGGTCGAGCGCGACGGCGCCCTCGAGGGCGTCGACGCCGTGATCGACAAGGACCTCGCCGCGGCCCTGCTCGCCGACCGCGTCGGCGCGTCGCTGCTGGTGATCCTCACCGACGTGCCCTGCGCGTACACCGACTGGCGCACGGCCGCGCAACGGCCCGTGGGCCGCGTGACCGCGTCGCGCGCGAGGGAGCTCCTCGCCGAAGGCCACTTCCCGCCGGGGAGCATGGGCCCCAAGGTGGAGGCAGCCGCGCGCTTCGCCGCCAGGGCAGGGCGGCGGGCGATCATCACCAACCCCGCCACGGTGGCCGCCGCGCTCGCGGGCGAGGGCGGCACCCTGGTGGTGCCCGACGTGGAGCGAGGGTCATGAACCGACCGATCCGGTGCGTGGTGCTGGGCGCCGCGGGGCGCGACTTTCACGACGTGCAGACCTTCTTCAAGCGCCACCCCGACTGGCGCGTGGTCGCCATCACCGCCGCGCAGATCCCCTTCATCGAGCGCAGGAGCTTCCCCCGCGAGCTCGCGGGCGAAGGCTACGACGAGGACATCCCCATCCGGCTCGAGTCCGAGCTGCCGACGCTGCTGCGCGACCTCTCGGTCGACCTCGTGGCGCTCTCGTACAGCGACCTCTCGCACGCCGAGGTGATGCACAAGGCCAGCCTCGCGCTCTCGCACGGCGCGGGCTTCGTGCTCCTGCCGCCGCGCGAGACCACGCTCCAGAGCCAGCGCCCCGTGGTGTCGGTCACGGCCGTGCGCACGGGCGCGGGCAAGAGCCCCCTCACGCAGCACATCGCCCGCTCGCTCGCCTCGCGCGTGGCCGTGCTGCGCCACCCGATGCCGTACGGAGACATCCTCCGCCAGCGCGCCGAGCGCTTCGCCGTCGAGGCCGACCTCGACCGCTACGAGTGCACCCTCGAGGAGCGCGAGGAGTACCTGCCCTACCTCGAGATGGGCCTCACGGTCTTCGCCGGCGTCGACTACCAGCGCATCCTCGAGGCGGCCGAGCGCGAGTGCGACGTGATCCTCTGGGACGGCGGCAACAACGACCTGCCCTTCGTACGCCCCGACCTCTCCATCACGGTCGTCGACGCGCTGCGGCCGGGGCACGAGGTGGGCTACCACCCCGGCGAGGCCAACCTCCGCGCGGCCGACGTGGTGGCGATCAACAAGGTCTCGGGCGCCACGCCCGAGGCGCTCGCCGCGGTGCGCGCCAACGTGGCCGCGTACGCGCCCGGCGCCCGCGTGATCGAGAGCGACCTCGAGGTGTGGGCCGAGCCCGAGGAGATCATCCGTGGCCGCCGCGCGCTCGTGATCGAAGACGGCCCCACGGTCACCCACGGGGGCATGGCCTACGGCGCGGGCACCCTCGCCGCGCGGCGCTACGGCGCGCGAGAGCTCATCGACCCGCGGCCCTTCGCCGTCGGCACCGTCGCCGCGGCGTACGCGGCGTATCCCCACATGGGCGCCGTGCTTCCCGCGCTCGGCTACGCCGAGGCGCAGCGCGCCGAGCTCGCGGAGACCATCCGCCGCTGCGCTCCCGAGGTGGTGGTCGACGGCTCGCCCGCGCGCGTCGCCCGCACACTCGGGGTCGACGTGCCCGTGGCCCGCGTGCGCTACCGCTTCGTGCAGCGCGCGGGCGACGACGTGATGGACCTCGTCGACGCGGCCCTCGCGCGCAAGGTGTCGCGGTGAGCGCCGACCGCACCGCATGGGGCGCCCCGGAGTACGTGGCCGAGGCCGAGCGCTGGGGCGCGCGCAACTACGCGCCGCTCGACGTGGTGCTCACCCGCGGAGAGGGCTGCTTCGTCTGGGACGTCGAGGGCCGCCGCTACGTCGACATGCTGAGCGCGTACTCGGCGCTCAACCAGGGCCACTGCCACCCCCGCATCGTGGCGGCCCTCGTCGAGCAGGCCGGGCGCCTCGCGCTCACCTCGCGGGCCTTTCACAACGACCGCATGGGGGCCCTTCTCGAAAGGCTCTCGGCGCTCACGGGCTTCGAAAAAGCCCTGCCCATGAACAGCGGCGCCGAGGCCGTCGAGACGGCCGTGAAGGCCATGCGCCGTTGGGGCTACGAGCGCAAGGGCGTGCCCGACGAGCGCGCAGAGATCATCGTGGCGCGCGACAACTTTCACGGCCGCACCACCACCATGGTGAGCCTCTCGACCGACCCCACGTCGTACGGGCACTACGGCCCCTACACGCCGGGCTTCGTGAAGGTGCCCTACGACGACGCGGGCGCCGTCGCGAAGGCCATCACCCCGAACACCGTGGGCGTGCTCATCGAGCCCATTCAGGGAGAGGCGGGCACGATCATTCCGAGCGACAAGTACCTCCCCGCGGTGAGGGAGCTGTGCACGAGGGCGAACGTGCTCCTGTGCCTCGACGAGATCCAGACGGGCCTCGGGCGCACGGGAAGGATGTTCGCGTGGCAGCACACCGGCGCTCGCCCCGACGTGATGGTGCTGGGAAAAGCCCTCTCGGGCGGCATGTACCCCGTGTCGGCCGTGTGCGCCGACGCGCGCGTGATGGACGTCTTCACCCCCGGCACGCACGGCTCTACGTACGGCGGGAACCCCCTCGCGTCGGCCGTCGCCCTCGCGGCGCTCGACGTGCTCGTCGACGAGCGGCTGCCCGAGCGCGCCGCCCGCCTCGGCGAGCGTGCTCTCTCGCAACTCCGTCAGGGACTCTCCTCGCTGCCGGGCGTGCGCGAGGTGCGCGGCCGAGGGCTGATGCTCGCGGTCGAGTACCGCGCGCCCATCGCACACGCGGTGGCCATGTCGCTCGCGCGCGACGCGGCGGTGCTCGCCAAAGACACCCACGACACCGTGCTGCGCCTCGCGCCGCCGCTGGTGACCCCCGACGACGTGCTCGACGACGCGATCGCGCGCATGCTCCCGCTGCTCGCGGCGCCCGCTTCAGGACGATGACCCGATGACCACGACGACGACCGACACCGCTCGCAACGATCAAGACGTTCCACGGATGCTCCCGCGCGAGCACGGCGCGTGGGGCCAGCTCATGATGCCGCTCGTGACGGGGCTGGTGCTGGGGCGCGGCGCCTTCGCGTCGTGGGCCTTCGTGACCGCCGCGATGCTGGCCTTCGTGGCCCACGAGCCGCTGCTGGTGGCGCTCGGCCACCGCGGCACGCGCGCGCGCACCCGCTACGGCGCCCTCGCGTGGAGGCGCTTCGCGCTGCGCGGCGCCGCGGCGCTCGGCGTGGGCCTCGGGGCGTGGTGGGCCGTGGGCCACGCGCTCGACCTCGCGGTGGGCGTGGCGCTGGTGATGGTGGCCCTCTCGGCTCCCTTCGTGCTGTCGAAGCGAGAGCGCACGACGCTCGGCGAGGTGGTGCTCGCGTCGACGATGGGCGCGGCGTCGCTGCCCGTGGCCATCGCGGGCGGAGCCTCGCTGCGCGCGGCGCTCGTGGCGTGGGGCCTGTGGTCATTGCACGGCCTGCTCGCGACGCTCGCGGTGCGGGGCTTGATCCTCCGGCACCGCAAGGGATCGACCGCGAAGCTCGCCCGCGCGGGCGCCGCGGCGGGCGCGCTCGCGCTCGCGGGGGCGGCGGTGGTGGGCGCGACGAACCCGTGGCTCATCCTCGCGATGGTTCCCTGCGGGCTCTTCGCGGTGGGCATCGCGGCGCGCCCGGTGGCCGCCACGCAGCTCCGGCGCGTGGGCTGGGTGCTCGTCGCGTCGAGCGTGCTCACGGCCACGGGAATCGGTCTCGGCGTGGGGTAGTCTCGCGCCCGTGAGCGCGCGGCACACGAAGGTACTCGTCGCGGGCGCGGGCATCGCGGGCCTGGGCGCGGCGGTGCTCCTCGCGCGCGCGGGCTTCGCGTGCGAGGTGTTCGAAGCGTCGGAGCGCGCGGGCGGACTGCTCGACCCGGTGGACTTCCTCGGCCTGCCGTGCGACCGGGGCTCGCACCGCGTCCACGCCGACGCGAGCCCGGTGCTCTTCGAACTCACGCGCGGGGTCGCGTGGGAGCGCCGCCCCCGCCGCGGTGTGCTGGTGCTCGGCGGGCGTCACCTGCCCTACCCGCTCGAGCCCGCGGCCTTCGCGCGCGCGCTCGGGGCGCGGGGCGTCGCCGAGATGGCCGCGGGGTGGGCCGCGCGTCCGCGCCGCTTCGAGCGCTTTCGCGCGTGGGAGCGCGACCGCGCCGCGGCGGGCGACGACGAGGGCTTAGAAGACTTCGTGCTCGCGCGCGTGGGCGCCGTCGCGTACGAGCGCTTCTACCGCCCCTACGTCGAGAAGGTGTGGGGCGTGGCGCCGTCGACGCTCTCGCGCTCGGTCGCGCGGCAGCGGCTCTCGACCTCGTCGCCGTGGTCGTCGGTGATCGGCGCGCTGCGGCGAGGCGGCGGGGCGGGCGAGTTCCTCTACCCCCGCGGAGGGGTGGCGTCGCTCGTCGCGTCGCTGCTCGACGACTGCGCGCGCGCGGGCGTGGCCGTGCGCTACGGGCGCCCGGTCGACCTCGACGCCCTGCGCGGGCTCTCGCACGACCGCGTGGTGTACACGGGCTCGCTGCGCGCGCTCGCGCCGGGCGCGTCGCTCTCGCACCGGGGCCTCTACCTCGTGCACGTGGCGCTCCCACCGGGAACGCTCGACGCGACCGACACGTGGTACGTGCCCGACGGGCGCTACTGGTTCGGGCGCGTCTCGCAGCCCGCGCGGTTCTCGCCCGCGCTCTCGACGCGCGAGGCCGACGTGCTCGCGGTCGAGATCCCCGAGGGTCGCTGGGGCACGGGCCGCGACTTCGCGCGCGACGCGGGCGCGCTGATGGACCAGCTCCGCGACGCGGGCATCGTGCGCGGCCGCGCGGCGCCGATCGACCTGCGGCAGACGTGGGTGCCGGGCGTCTACCCGATGTACCTGCGCGGATGGCCCGACGAATGGAAGCGCGCGCTCGACGAGGTGCGCGCGCTCGAGCGGGTGCTGCCCGCGGGGCGCCAGGGGCTCTTTCTGCACTGCAACATGGACCACGCGCTGCGCATCGCGGCCGACGCGGTGGAGCACGTCGTCAGGGGCGGCAGCGCGAGCGCGTGGATCGACGGCTGCGCGCGCTACCTCGACCTGCGCGTGAGGGACTGAGCGCATGCACCGCCGCGCTCGAAGCGCGGTTCGATCGCGGCGCTGTCAGCGAGAGACCAGCCGCGGCTCCGCAGAGCCGCGGCGCATCCGCGACGCTGTCGGCGAGCGTGCGGCAGCGCATCCGAGCGTCGGCGGCGCTCGGGGCTGGCAGCGTCGCGAATGCGCCGCGGCTCTGCGGAGCCGCGGCTGGTCTCTCGCTGGCAGCGCCGCGATCGAACCGCGCTTCGAACGCGGCTGCATCGCGACGCCAACCCCCCACGAACTACGGTCGATGCGCGACGTTGCGAGGGGCTGGTTGCGCAACTCGTGGGTTCGGGGCCGTTGAGAGAGCTTCCGGCCCGCCCCGAAGCGCCCTCATCGGCATTTCATCCCCCTCCGGCGCGCCCTCCACCCCCGACCACGCCGTCGAGAGCCCTTCCGGGCCGCCCGGAAGCGCTCCCAGCGCCGTTGGATCGTCTTCCGGGCGGTGTACGACATGTCGTCGCGAGGCGAAGCACGGATTATTCTTCATAGGCACGGCACGTATGTGGGAATGGTGCCCGGCGCCCGCGGCCGACGTGCGGAGGACGACGGTATACGCTCGCCGCATGCGCGCTGCTTCCCTCGCCGCCGTGCTGCTTCTCGGCTGCGCGGCCCCTGCCACCGTCACCCCCCGCGACGCCGCCGCGCCCGACGCGCCCGCGACGCCCGACGCGCCCATCACCCACGACGCGCCCGCGACGCCCGCGCTCGATGTCGTCGACGCGGCCGTCGTCGACGCGCCGTTCTCGCAGGACGCTCCCGCCGCGCCCGACGTCACCGCGCCCGACGACGTCGCGCCGCCCGACGCGCCCGCGGCGATGGACGCGCCCGACGACGCGCCTCCCGACGTCGCGACGCCTCCCGACGCGGCCTGCGGCGGGGGC
>JBDHVF010000335.1:0-8246 GCA_039809605.1 Polyangiales bacterium
AGCGCGCGGTGCTGCGCGCGATGACGTCGTCGCTCGACGCGCTCGCCCGCGACGAGGCCGCGCCCTCGGTGCTCACGTTCAACCTCGGCGCCTCGCTCGGCATGTGCTGCGGCGGCGGCGTCGACGTGCTCGTCGAGCCCATGGCCGTCGCGCGGCAGGTGGGCGTGGTGGGCGCGGGCCACGTGGCGACGGCCCTCGTGCCCCTGCTCGCGCGCGCGGGCTTCGCGGTCACCGTGGCCGACGAGCGCGAGGGCTGGGCCGACCCCGCGCGGCTGCCCGACGCGCGGGTGGTGACGGGCTCGTGGCGCGCGCTCGCCGAGCACGTCGCGCGCGACGGCGCCGTCGTGGTGATGACCCACCAGCACCAGCTCGATCAGGAGGCGGTCGAGTGGGCCCTGGGCGCGGGCTACGCGTTCGTGGGCGGCGTCGGCAGCCGCGCCAAGGCCCTGCGCACCCGCGCGCGGCTCGAGGCGCGGGGCTTCTCGCCCGACGACATCGCCCGCGTGCGCATGCCCCTCGGGCTCGCCATCGGCGCGCGCTCGCCCGACGAGATCGCCATCTCCATCGTCGCCGAGCTCATCGCGTGGCGCCGCGGCGCCTCACTGCCCGAGGCCGCTCTGCTGCGCGCGCGCTGACTTCGCGGCGCGCGCTCAAGGTTTCGCCGCACGAGCCGTTCGTTCACGGTGCGACCCCGAGGAGGCGCCATGGCCCACCCCGCACGCTCCCTGCCCCCGCTCTCGTTCGACGACCCCGAGCTCGACGCCCCGGCCAACGACACCGTCGTCCCCGCGACGGCGAAGACCGCCGAGGCGCTGCCCCCGCTCACCTTCGCGTCGGTGCGCGCGCCCGCGAACGACGCCGCGCAGCCCGAGCCCGTGGCGCTCGCGTACCCGATCCCGTCGGTGCTCCCCGAGCCGACGCCCGACCCGTCGTTCGCCGCGCCGCCCGAGCCCGCGGCCCCCTCGACGCCGCCCGAGCCCGTCAAGCTCCCGGCGCTCCAGGCCCCGCCGCCCTCGCCCTCGCTCGAGGAGCGCGTCACCGACCTCGTCGAGCGCGCCATCGAACGCCTGCCCGCGTGGCCCGAGGTTCTGCGCTTCAAGCTCCCCGTCGAGGCCGCCTACGTCGTCGCCGTCCTGGCCCTGTGGCTCGAGTTCGGCATGGTGATCCGCGCGGTGCGTACGGTCGTCACCGCGCTCGCTCACCTCATGTCGTGACCGCCTCCGCGAGCGCGCGCAGCCGCGCGGCCGACGCGAGCACGTCGGGCGCGGGGCAGCGCGTCGCCGGCTCCTTCTCGCGCAAGCGCAGGTGATTCTCGAGCGCGCCCCGGCGCAGCAGCTCCCAGTGGGCGTCGGGCAGGGGGACGAGGGCGCGGTTGATCCACAGCCAGACGAGCGCCGCGGCGTCGCACTGGAGCTCGGTCGAGGGGCGGTCGGTGAAGGGCCCGTGGTTGTGGTAGTGCGACCAGTCGTGCAGCGCCCAGTAGAGGGCGTTGGCGTTGTCGGTCGCGAGCCAGAAGGTGCGCGCGGGGGCGCGGCGGTGCTCCCAGAGCAGGTCCGTCGCGTCGTCGATGGCGTAGGGCGCGAGGGCCATCGCGTCGTCGCCCAGGCCGAGCGCGCGCGCCTGGTCGCGGCCCGTGTGCAGCCACGCGTGCTCCGCGGGCAGCGCGCTCCACGGCTCGCGGAACACGAAGGCCATGCGCAGCGGGAGCTCGTCGTCGAGGGGGGTGAGCTCGATCGTGTCGCGCGGCGTGCGCCACTCGAGCTCGGCGCTCTCGCACCACGAGAAGTCGTCGAAGGTCTCGGGCGAGACCAGCAGCGGCAGCGGCGGCGTGGCGAGGTGTACGGCGCGCATCGGGGCCTCTACCGCGCGAGGTCGAACGAGAGCTCGCCGCCGCGCGCCAGGGCCGCGTGCGTGAGCGACGGGTGCGCGAGGGCCTCGCCGTTCCACCGGATGGCCGCGGGGCGCAGCGCGCCGGTGCCCGCGTCGGGGGCGCGCACCCGCAGCGTGGCGCCGCCCGCGAGCGCGACGTCGGCGCTGGTCACCGACGGGGCCGCGAGCAGCCACGCGTCGGTGCCCGCGACGGGGAACGCCCCGAGCGCCGCGAACACGTACCACGCGCTCATGGTGCCCGCGTCGTCGTTGCCCGGGATGCCGTCGGGGCCGTCGCCGTAGCGCGTCGCGCGCACCCACTCGACGAAGCGCGAGGCGCGCGCGGCGTCGTCGAAGGCCGACGGGATCCACGGCGCGTGGATGTCGGGCTCGTTGCCCTGCCAGTAGTAGCGGTCGGGCAGCGGCGTGCGGGGCGCGGCCATCGAGAGCTCGAACATCTCGTCGAGGCGCGCGAGCATCGCGTCGCGCCCGCCCATCAGCGCCGCGAGCCCGGCGAGGTCGTGCGGCGCGTACCAGAGGTACTGCCACGCGCCGCCCTCGGCGTACACGGGCTGCCACGACGTGGTGCCCGCGAGCGGCACGAAGCCGCCGTCGCGCCTGCGCCCCACGAGGAAGCGCTGCGCCGGGTCCCAGAGCCGCCGGTAGCTCGCCGCGCGACCGGCGAGGGCCGCGGCGTCGTCGTCGTGGCCGAGGCCGCGGGCCATCGCCGCGAGCGTGCCGTCGGCGTAGGCGTACTCGAGCGTGACCGACGCGCCGTCGCGCTCGGCCTCGACGGGCACGTACCCGAGGGAGGCGTACTCGCCCAGCGACGAGCGCCGCGTGGGCGACGCGAAGGCCGACTGGCGCGCCACGCGCCACGCGCGGTCGACGTCGAAGTCGCGCAGGCCGCGCAGCCACGTGTCGGCCACCATGAGCGCGCCGCAGTCGCCGACCATGCCGCCGGTCTCGCCCGCCCCGAGCGGCCAGCGGGGGAAGTACCCCGTCACGTCGGACATCGCGAGGAGCGAGCGCACGAAGTCGCGCTGGTACTCGGGGTACACCGCGGTGAGCCACGGGTGCTCGGTGCGAAAGGTGTCCCAGAGCGAGAGGTCGGTGTAGTACCTGAAGCCCTCGGCCCGGTGCACCGCGTGGTCGAAGCCGCGGTAGCTGCCGTCGGCGTCGGACGCGAGCGTGGGCATGAGCAGCGTGTGGTACACGGCGGTGTAGAGCGTGCGCAGCGCGCGCTCGCCGCGGGCCTCGGCCTGCACGCGCCCGAGGAGCGACTCCCACAGCGCCTCGCCCTCGCGCCGCACGCGGTCGAAATCGAGGTCGGCGGCCTCGGCCGCGAGGTTGGCGCGCGCGTGCTCGACGTCGGTGAGCGACAGCCCGATGGCGACCGTGACCGTGGCCTCGTCGCGCGTGTCGACCGGCACGTACGCGCCCACGCTGGCGCCCGTGCGCGCGCGCACCGACGCGTCGAGCGCGCCGTCTTGCCAGGTGCCCGCGGCGGCGAGCGGCCGCGAGACGCGCGCCACCCAGTACGCGTCGACGCCGCCGACGCGGTCGGAGTAGCTCCCCTCGAGGTGCACGCGCCCCCGCAGCTCGCCCATCGCGGGGTCGACCTCGACGGCGCCGTCGGTGACGCGCACGTCGACGAGGGCGTGCCCCACGTCGAACACGAGGTTGCCGTCGGCGCCGCGCGGGAAGGTCACGCGGTAGAGCGCCACGTGGTCGGTGGCCGTGGCCTCGGTGACGACCTCGCTGCCGTCGAAGGTCACGCGGTAGTACGACGGCCGCGCCGTCTCGCGCTCGTGGCGAAAGGCCGCGAGGCGCCCGCGCTGCCGGGTCTTCTCGGGCGTCATGCCGACCACGGGCATGAAGCCGAGGGCGCCGTAGTCGACGATCCCGGTGCCGTGCATGTGGAGCTGGCTGAAGCCCGAGACGTGCGTGTCGAAGTGCGAGTAGCCCGCGCAGTGCGCGTAGCTGATGCCCTCGCCGTTCGCGTCGGCGGTGTCGGGGCCGGGCCGCGCCAGGCCGAAGGGGCGCTGCGGCCCGGGGAACGCGCTGCCCGTGCCGTACCCCTCGCCGCCGGTGCCCACGAGCGGATCGACGTAGCGCGCCAGCGGTGCCGTGGCGCGCAGGGTCGCGGGCGGCGCGTCGTCGACGTCGGGCGTCGCGTCGAGCGGGGCGTCGGGCGCGGCCGCGTCGCGCGGCGCCTCGGCGCTCTCGGAGCAGCCCGCGACGAGCAGCGCGAAGGGCACGGCGAACCAGGGCCTCATGGGCGCGGAGCATACCGCAGACGAGGCCGCGCCCGCGACGCGCGCGGCCGAAGGGAACGGCGCCCGTTACCGGCCCTTCGAAGCCTCGACGGCCGCCTCGCGCAGCGTCGTCGCGAGCTGCCGGAGCGCCGCGTCGAGCGGCGAGCGCCGGCGCCACGCGAGCACGATCGTGCGGTGGGGCGCGGGCGAGACGAACCGGCGCACCCGGATGTCCCCGCGGCGTCCCTCGGTCGCGACGGCGATCTGCGGCAGGAGCGTGACGCCCGCGCCGCCGGCCACCATCTGCGCGAGGGTCGAGAGGCTCGTCGCGCGAAAGGGCGCCTCGCGCACGTCGGCCTGGCCGCAGAACGACAGCGCCTGGTCGCGCAGGCAGTGGCCCTCGTCGAGCAAGAGGAGCTCGGCGCCGCGCAGCTCGTCGAGGCGCGCGGGCGAGGCGCGGCGCGCGAGGCGGTGGCCCGCGGGCGCGGCGAGCACGAACGGGTCCTTGAGCAGCGCCACGTGCTCGAGCGCGCCGAGGTCGGCCTCGAGCGCGAGGATGGCCGCGTCGAGCGCGCCCTCGTCGAGCCGCGCCACCAGCGTGGCGGTGCGCTCCTCGACCCACTGCACCTTGAGACTCGGGTGCGCGCGGCGGATCGCGGGCACCACCGCGGGCAGGAGGTACGGCGAGATCGTCGGGATCACCCCGAGGCGCAGCGTTCCTGCGAAGGGGTCGCCCGCGCGCCGGGCGCTCTCGACCAGGTCGTCGGCGTCGACGAGCAGCCTGCGCGCGCGCGCGATCACCTCGGCGCCCGCGGGCGTCACCATCACCCGCCGGCGGTCGCGCTCGAAGAGCGTCACCCCGAGCGCCGACTCGAGCTCGGCCACCTGCGCCGAGAGCGCGGGCTGCGACACCCGGCACCGCTCGGCCGCGCGCCGGAAGCTCAGCGCGTCGGCCACCGCCACGGCGTACTGGAGCTGGCGCAGCGAGCACGGCAGGGGCGCGAACAGCATGACAACCAGAAGCTATCACAGTCATCGAAACGTTGTTCTGGAACGATCACTCCACGGCGAGCATCTTCCGGTCAGACGGGCGGCGAGGAGCCGCTCCCGAGAAGGAGAATGACGATGCTGACCGTTGGTGACCGCCTCCCCGAGTTCGCGCTTCAGTCGGTGGTGAGCACCGAGAAGGGCAAGGAGTTCGCCGAGATCACGGACAAGACCTACCCCGGCCGGTGGAAGGTGCTCTTCCTCTGGCCGATGGACTTCACGTTCATCTGCCCGACCGAGATCGCCGAGTTCGGCCGGCGCAACAAGGACTTCGCCGACCGCGAGGCCCAGGTGCTCGGCGCCAGCACCGACACCCACTACGTGCACCTCGCGTGGCGCAGGACGCACCCCGACCTCAAGGACCTGCCCTTCCCCATGCTCGCCGACACGAAGCGCGAGCTCTCGACCGCGCTCGGCGTGCTCCACAAGCAGGACGGCGTGGCGCTGCGCGCGACCTTCATCGTCGACCCCGACGGGGTCATCCGCCACGTGAGCGTCAACGACCTCTCGGTGGGCCGCAACGTCGACGAGACCCTGCGCGTGCTCGACGCCCTGCAGACCGACGAGCTCTGCCCCTGCAACTGGCACAAGGGCGAAGCCACCCTCCAGGGCGGCTGAGGGGAGCGGCCATGGCGACCCTCGACGAACTGCGCGAGACGCTCCCCGACTGGGCGCGCGACGTGAAGCTCAACCTCCAGTCGGTGCTCCAGGGCGGCGCGCTCTCGCCCGCGCAGCGCTGGGGCGTGGCGGTCGCCTCGGCCGCGGCCTCGCGCAACGCCCGGCTGCGCGAGGCCGCCCTGGCCGGCGCGCGCGCCGAGGTCGACGCCGCCGTGATCGACGACGCCCTCGCCGCCGCGTCGCTCATGGCCATGAACAACGTCTACTACCGCTTTCGCCACATGGTCGGAAAGCCCTCGTACGGCGACAAGCCCGCGCGCCTGCGCATGCAGCGCATCGCGAAGCCCGCGGCGAGCAAGGCCGACTTCGAGCTCTTCTGCCTCGCCGTGAGCGCCATCAACGGCTGCGAGTCGTGCGTGCGCTCGCACGAGCAGGTGGTGCTCGAGGGCGGGCTCACCGAGGAGCACGTGCACGACGCAGTGCGCGTCGCGGCGACCTTCCACGCCGCCGCCGTCACCCTCGACGCGCTCGCGCCCGCGACCTGACCGCGGCCCACGGACACGCTACGATCGCGCGCCCATGCGCATCGTGCTGCTCTACGCGCCCCCGTGGAAGATCCCCCTCAAGGGCGAGGCGCCCGACGCGACCGACGGGCCGCCCGGGGACATCGAGCCGGGCGACCTCGACCCTGACTTCTTCCAGATCCCCTTCGGGCTGCTGACCCTCGCGGCCCAGTGCCTCCGCGCGGGCCACGAGGTCAAGGTGCTCAACCTCTCGGGCTTCGCGTGGAGGCACGTCGAGCACGTCGTCGCCTCGCTCGACGCCGAGCTCTGGGGCCTCTCGTGCTGGACGGCCAACCGCCGCGGCGTCGCCCTCGTCGCCCGCGAGATCAAGAAGCGCCACCCCCGCGCGCACGTGGCGGTGGGCGGGCCCCACGCGACGCCCCTCGCCCGCGAGATGCTCTCGCACCACGCCGACATCGACACGGTGGTCACGGGAGAGGGCGAGGCGACCTTCGGCGAGCTCATCGAGCGGCTCTCCCAGGGGCGCTCGCTCGCGGGCCTCGCGGGCGCGTGGTACCGCGCGAGGGGCGCGATCGAGCGGGGGCCCGAGCGAGAGAACCTCCGCGACCTCGACGCGCTCGCGCCGGTGTTCGACTACTTCGACACGCACATCCTCATGACCTCGCGCGGGTGCCCCTGGCAGTGCACCTTCTGTGGGGCCGACACCACGTGGGGACGGGGCTTTCGCGGCAACTCCGTGGGCTACGTGCTCGACGAGCTCGAGCGCGTGCTCGCGCGCCTGCCCGTGAAGATGATCCAGGTGAAGGACGACACCTTCACCACCAACCGCAAGCGCGTGCTCGCGCTCTGCCGCGGCATCCGAGAGCGCGGGCTCAAGTTCGTGTGGAGCTGCGACACGCGCGTCGACGTGCTCAGCGAGGAGCTGCTCTACGAGATGCGCCTCGCGGGCTGCCAGCGCATGAGCCTCGGGGTCGAGTCGGGCTCCCCCGAGGTGCTCGCGGCCATCGACAAGAAGATCACCGTCGACGAGATCATCGCGTCGACCGAGCTCGCGAAGAAGTACGGCATCCGCGTGCGGTACTACATGATGGTCGGCAACCGCGGCGAGACGTGGGCGCGCTTCGAGGAGTCGCTGGCGTTTCTCGATCGCGCGAGGCCGCACGAGTGCCTCTTCTCGTGCCTGTCGGTGTACCCGGGCACGCGCGACTTTCACGACGCCGAGGCCGCGGGGTGGCTCGACCGGGAGGTGTACTTCTCGGGCGACTTCCAGGAGTTCAAGGCCCCCTTCGACGCGCCCGACGACGACGCCGAGCGCATGGCCCGCTGGTTCGACGCGAACAAGGGCCTCAAGGCCATGTACCGCGAAGGGGTCGACGAGCGCCGCGCCATCCTCGCGCGCCTGGGCGACCACCCCCTCGCGCACCTCGACCTCGCCGTGGCCCTCTACGAAGCGGGCTCGCTCGACGAGGCCGAGGAGCACCTCGCCCGCGCCCTCGCGCTCGACCACCCGCTGCCCGGCGTCGTCTACAACTACCTCGCGTGCGTCGCCCACGCGCGCGGCGACATCGACGCCATGCTCGACCGCTTGCAGAGGGGCGTCGCGGTCGACCCGCAGCACCCCACGCTGCTCGCGAGCTACGAGGCCGCGCGGGCGTGGGTCGAGCGCGGAGGCCCCGCGCGCCGGGAGCCCCTCGCGCTCCAGGCGTCGAACGCGTTCCAGCTCCTCGAGCGCACCGCGCAGCCCACGCTGCCGGGGCCGCTGCCGAAGGACTTCGCGGCGTGGTCTCCGAGGCCCGCCCCCTCGCCCGCGGCGCCCATCCGCCCGCGCGACCCCGAGGCGCTCTCGCGCGAGCGCCGACGGCTCGTCGTGCTCTAAGAGCGTTTCCGGCTGCAATTCCCGCGGTTCCGCGGCAGATCCGCGTCGTCGGTC
>JBDHVF010000336.1:0-8245 GCA_039809605.1 Polyangiales bacterium
GGCGGCGCGGGCGTGGCAGGCGCCTCGACGCTCGCGCGACGTCCGCGGGCCGCCTGCGCCGCGAGCGCGCGCGCCGCGTCGTCGACGCGCATGCGCTCCGAGAGCTGCCAGCCCTCGGGCACGGCCGCGCCTCGCTCGCGCGGGCCCTGCGGCGCTTCGAGGGGCGCCTCTCGCAACGCCTTCGGCGCCGGTGGCTCGGGTAAGGGCTCGGGCACGTCGCGCCACAGCCCCGCGTTGCGGGCCGCGGCGCGCACGCGGGCCTTGAGCTGCTGCGCCCCCTCGGGGCGGCGCGCGGGGTCGGGGTCGAGCGCCTCGACGAGCGCCGACCAGAAGTCCTCGTGGATGTCTTCACGCGATCGCTTCAAGAGCCCCGCGAGCTTCGCGTGGTCGCGGCGCACGAAGTCCGCGAGGGGCTCGCGGGGGTTGCCGTGCGGCGAGGCCGTGAGCGTGAGGAGCTCGACGAGCACGAGCGCGAGCGAGAACACGTCGGCGCGCGGCGACCCGTCGCCCCCCTCGGGCGCCCGGTAGCGCGCGGGCGGCGGCTCGACGGCGCTCACCAGCGAGGCGCGCGTGAGCCACGGCGCGAGGCCCAGGTCGAGCACCCACGCGTGGTAGGCGCCCGGCGAGAGCGGGCGCAGGAGCACGCTGCGCGGCGAGAGCCCGCCGTGCGCGAGGCCCTGCCGGTGCGCGCCCTGGAGCGCGCCGCACACGGCGTCGAAGAGCCACAGCGCCGCGCCCGTCGGCGGCTGCGTGCCGGCCTCGCGGTGGCCCGAGAGCCAGTCGTCGAGGGGCCTCGCCTCGACGGACTCGGTCACGAGGTAGAGCCACCCCTGCTCCACGCCGCCGCGGCGCACGGCGGGGAGGTTGGGCGAGGTCACGCGCTGGAGCCTCTTCACGAGTTCTTCGAACTCGCGCGGCGCGGCGGGGGCGCCCGCGGGCGCGACGAACTTCACCACCGCGGCGTCGCCCTTCGCGTGGGGGCGCTCGGCGAGCCACGCGTCGCCGAGGCCCTGGTCGTCGCGGCGCGCGACGAGCGCGTAGCCGTCGACGACGAGGCCGGGGCGCGCGGGCGAGGCGTCGCGCTCCACGGCTACACCTGCGGCTTGTCGGAGCAGTTGAGCTTCACCACGGGGCCGTTGATCCACACGCCCTGCGGGGTCATCACGAGGGTGCTCTCGCCGCACTTGAGGATGATCCGGTCGGCGGCCTCGAGGCGGTAGGTGTGGTCGACGTCGATGGTGAAGCCCGTGTCGCCCTGCACCTCGATCTCGTGGTTCTGCGTGACGGTGAGCTTGTCGTTCTGGGTGACGGTGCTCGTGCGGTTCTTTCGCACCGAGACGAACTCGTTGCCCGTGACGGTCTTCGTGCGGTCGTTGCCGACGGTGATCGACTGGTCGCGCTTGACGAGCACGTCGTGGTTGCGCTCGGCCTGGAGGTAGACCTGCTCCTGGCCGCGGAGGTCTTCGAAGCGCAGCTCGTTGTAGCCGCCCGACGTGGGCGACGAGCTGGTCTTGATGGTGCTCTTGGTCTTCTCGCGCGGCAGCTCGTAGGGCGGGTGGTTCTCGCCGTTGTAGACGCAGCCCGTGACGAGCGGCCGGTCGGGGTCGCCCTCGAGGAAGGTCACGAGCACCTCCATCCCGATGCGCGGCACGAACACGAAGCCCCAGCCCGCGCCCGCCCAGTTCTGCGCCACGCGGATCCAGCACGAGCTCCGGTCGTCCTCCTGGCCCACGCGGTCCCAGTGGAACTGCACCTTGATGCGCCCGTAGAAGTCCGTGTGGATCTCCTCGCCGGCGGGGCCTACCACGCGCGCGGTCTGCGGCCCCTCGACGACGGGCCGCGGCGTCACCCTCGCCGGGCGGAACGGCACCGACGACGCCGTGCCCTCGGTGCGGTTGAAGAGCGCGCGGTTGCGGTAGCGCTCGGGCACGCGGTCGGCGCCGCTCGACACGTCGACGAGCTCCGCGTTCAACATCTGGAGCATCTGCATCACCTTGGGCCCGAGGCTCACGTCCTCGGCGGTGGCCGACCACGCGTGGCCCACGTGCTCGGCGGCCGTGACGAGGTAGCGCCGGTCGAAGTCCGCGTGCGCGTGGCCGCTCACTTGCACGGTCACCCCCGGCATCACGCCCGTGACGTTGCCCTCGCCGCGGCCCGACCACTCGCGCGTGAGCTGCTCCTCGAGGCGCACCTTCGCGAGCCGCGCGGTGTTGTGCGTCGTGTAGACGTGGCCCCCCTCGCTGTAGTTCGTGATGGTCGAGCGCGCGGGGTACTCGTACACGGCCCTCACGCCCTCGCCCTGGGTCGCGGTCATGTCCTGCTTCGCGCGGGGGCGCGTGAAGTCGTAGTCGCGCAGGGTCACCTTCGTGGTCTGCGCCTCGCGGCGCAGGTCGAACCAGTGCAGCGTCTCCGACGACGCCGTGCCCATGGCCTCGTCCATCACCTGCACGGGGCCGCCGTCGACCGTGGGCACCGGGCGGTAGGCGTGCGCGTCGTCGCAGAGCACCAGCGTCTCGCCGCCGTCGCCGTCGTGGCGAAAGTAGAAGGGCACCCCCTCGTCTTCGAGCAGGCGCCGCACGAACGCCAGGTCGGTCTCGTGGTGCTGCACGCAGTACTCGCGCGGCGCGGGGCTGTAGAGCCCGCCGTCGATCGAGAGCTGCGCGCCCTGGTAGATCCCCGCGTCGCGCAGCACCTGCTGCACGATCTCGACGGTCTTCTTCTCTTGAAAGATCCGCGAGTCCATGCGCTGCGAGAGGAGCCAGAGCGACGGCACCACGAACACCCGCACGAAGCGGTAGCGGCCGGCGGTGCCGATGTCCTCGACGCGGCGCACGACGCCCTTGACGTGCCGCGTGAGGCCCTCGCGCGTGAGGTCGAGCGAGGCGGGCTGCGTCACGAGGCCCTCGGGCGAGAGCGAGAGCGGCGCGGCGACGATCACCGCGCACTCGTAGAGCTCGGAGAGCGCCTCGCGGTGGTGCACGTGCACCACGGTGGCGTTCGAGGGGTTCAGCGCCCCGGCGGTGAACGCGTAGCCGACCTCGGGGAGAAGGGTGCCTCCAGGCATGCGCGGAGCCTCACGGGTAGAGGGGGTTCAGAGGCGGCGATGCTATCGCGACGCGCGACGGATTTCTGCCGGAGACAGCCGCGCGGCACCCGCGGTAGCCTCGCGCGGCCATGGGCGTCTTCTACACCAACGAGTTCGCGTCGGTGATCCCCGACGAGTTCCGCGACCGCACGGTGAACGTGTTCACGCTCACCGACGAGGGGCCGACGGAGCTCTCCGTGGTGGTCACCCGCGACACGCTCCGCGCGGGCGAGGACCTCGCCACGTACCTCGACCGCCAGCTCGCCGTGCTGCACGAGCGCTTCGCGCAGTTCCGGCTGCGGCGCAGGGAGCCCGCGGCCGTGGGCGGCGTCGCGGGCGAGCGCCTCGAGATGCAGTGGCAGTCGCCGCAGGGCACGGTCTACCAGCGCCAGCTCGCGGTGGTGTCTCCGCGGGGGCCCGTGATGACCCTCAGCGCGACCTTCCGCGCGCCGCCCGCGGAGCCCTACGCGTCGATGTTCGAACACTTCGTGGCGAGCGTGCGCTTCCACGCCCCCGCCGCGGGCTGAGGCGCCGCCGTGCCCGACCTCGAGGCCGCGCGGCTCACCGACCCGGTCGAGCACTCGAGCGCCCTCGCGGGGCTGCTCCTCGGCGCCGCCGCGGGCCTCGCGCTCGGCGCGTTCACCGTCGCCACGGGCGGCCTCGGGGGCGTCGTCGCCGCGGCCGTGCTCGGCGGCGCGGTCGCCACGGGCGCGGGCGTCGGCGAGGTGCTCGGGTCGCTGTCGTTCGTGCCGGGCATCACCTCGGGCGCCATCGCCTCGGGCAGCCCCGACGTCATCACCAACGACCTGCTCGCCGCGCGCGCCACGCTCGACATCGTGGCCTGCTCGGGCACGCCGCCCATCTACATCCCGTCGCACCAGCCAAAGCCCATCGCGCAGGGCAGCGACTCGGTCTTCATCAACGACCAGCCCGCCGCGCGCAAGACCGACAAGGTCAAGTGCAGCGCCAAGATCGAAGACGGCTCGCACGACGTCATCATCGGCGGCAACACCGTCACCACGATGCAGCTCGAATCCGAGGTGCCGTGGGTCTACCACGCGGCCATCCTCGCCCTCGGGCTCACGAGCGCGGTGATCCTCATGGGCCCCACGGTGGCGGCGCTGAGCTTCGCGGGCTCGATCGTGGGCGGCGAGGCCGCCGTGTGGGCCGCGCAGCAGATGGGACTCGGCGAAGACGCGCAGAAGATCGCCGGGCTCCTGGGCTCGTTCGCCGGCGGCGCCCTCGGCGCGCGCGGGGGCGGCGCCCTGCTCGCGCGCAGCCCGCGCCTCGCGGCCATGGACCGCGCCATCATGGAGGGCACGCTCGAGCGCCTGCCCGCGGGCGTGCGCAATGACCTCGCCTCCACGCGCGGCGCGACGCCGTGGCAGAACGCGTCGCGCGGGATCCTCAAGGCCGGGCAGCGCCCGGGCTCCGCGGCGGCGCAGTCGGCGAGCTTTCAGGGCCAGGGCAACTACCCCGGCGTCGACCCGTTGCAGAACCGCACGCTCAACCCCGGCGAGCGCGTCTACGGACTCGTCGATCAGAACGGCAGGCCCTCGGGCTACTACGTGCGCGAGTCCGAGCTCCAGAGCTTCTTGCAGAACGGTGGAACGCGCGAGAGCTACAACCAGGGCCTGCAGATCAGGCCCGGCAACAACCCCGGCTCGCGCTCGGCCGCGCGCCCCTACGGCTACGGCGACCCGACCAACCCCTTCGGCTACCGCAGCGAGCTGCGCGCGTTCGAGCCCACGCAGCCCATCGAGGTCGCGCAGGGCCCCACCGTGGCCAACCCCCAGTACGGCCGCGGAGGCATGGAGCAGGTCTACACCGACGCGTTCAACAGCGGCACGCTGCGGCCCGTGGTCGACGCCGCGGGCAACCCCGTGGGGGTGCAGCTCCCGGCGTCGCCGGGCGCGAACATCCCCAACCCCGCGAGCGTGCCGGACGTCGCGTGGTCGCCCTTTCTCGGCACCCAGGGCGTCGGCTCGACGGCGCCCTTCACCCAGCCCGGAGGCCCGCCGTGATCGACGTCGCCGAAGGTCGCGTGCTGCTCTCCGACGGCGTCGCGCTCGACGGGGGCTTCACCGCCCGCTCGCTGCGCGAGTCGCCGCTCGTTCGCTCGGTGCGGCCCTACGTGGCCAACCCCCCGTGGCACACGCTCGTCGCCGACGGAGCCCTCGCCGACGGAATCCCCATCGGCATGACCCTGGTGTTCCACCACGAGCGGCTCGCGCAGGTGTCGTTCCGGTTCATGTACGGCCCCGAGGTCGACGAGGCGCTGGTGCACGAGCAGCACGCGCGCTGGCTCGAGAGCACGCTCGGCCCGCCGCCGTACGTGTATGACTGGGGCGTCGTCGAGCTCACGTACGACCCGCGCATCGGCGAGAGCGCCGTGGTGGTGACGTGGCGCGGCGTGAGCGACCTGCACGACCGCGCGATGCCCCCGCCGCCCGCGGGGTGATCGCCCGTCGCGCCGAAATGCGATTGCGCCTCGCCCCCACCGGCGCGAAGAACCCGCCCATGGCACCCCGCGACGTTCGCCTCGCGCTCGCCCTCGCGCTCGTCGCGCCGGCCTGCGCACACACCGACGACCGCGCGCACCTCGACGCGATGTCGCGCGCGCACGCCCACGAGACCCCGGCGGCCAACGGCGCCGACCAGCCGCCGCGCCAGGAGGTCTCCGCCGAAGACGTCGTCTACGCCACCATCGAGGGCCGTCCGGTGCGCGGCTACCTCGCCCGCCCCGCGCGCGCCGCGGCCACGGAGCGGTTGCCGGGCGTGCTGGTGATCCACGAGTGGTGGGGGCTCAACGACAACATCCGCATGATGACCCGGCGCATCGCGGGAGAGGGCTACCAGGCGCTCGCGGTCGACCTCTACGGCCGCACCGCGGCGACGCCCGAGGAGGCGCGCGCGGCCATGGGCGAGGCGATGGCCCACGCCGACGGCATCGACGCGAACCTGCGCGCGGGCGCGGCGTACCTGCGCGACACGCGCGCGGCGCCCATGATGGGCGTGGTGGGCTGGTGCTTCGGCGGGGGGTGGTCGCTCGAGGCCGCGCTGCGCATGCCCGAGCGCGTCGACGCGGTGGTGGTGTACTACGGCCGCGTGGTCACCGACCGCGACCGCCTCGCGCGCCTCCACGCGCCCATGCTCGGGCTCTACGGCGGCGCCGACCAGAGCATCCCCATCGCCGACGTGCGCCGCATGGAGGCCACGCTCCGCGAGCTCGGCAAGGACGTGACCGTGCAGGTGTACGAGGGCGCGGGCCACGCGTTCGCCAACCCCAGCGGGCAGAGCTACCAGCCGCAGGCCGCGGGCGACGCGTGGCGGCGCACGGTGGCGTTCTTCGCGCGCCACCTCCGCGGCGGCGCGTGACCTCTGCGATCAGCGCTGCGCGTCGAGCACCACGAGCTCGTGGGGCTCGTTGACGAGCACGTAGAGCGTCGCGCCGTCGGGCGAGAGCGCCGCGCCCTGCGGGAGCCTGCCGAGCGCGGGCCCCGCGGCGCTCGCGGCGCCCGTCGCGAGGTCGACGGCGGTGATCTCCACGGGCTTGCCGTACGCGGTGCCGGCGACGACGGCGGTGCCCCCGTCGGGCGTGAGCGCGAAGGCCCGCGTGCCCGAGGGCATCGGGAGCGCGCGCGCCGCGCCGTCGGCGACCGAGAGCACGTGCAGCGCGGAGTCGTCGCCCGCGACCACCAGCGCGTCGCTCTTCGGCGTGAAGCACGCGCGGTACACCCACGCGGGGGTCTTCGTCGTCCACTTCGGCAGGCCCGTCTCGGCGTCGAGCAGGGTGACGGCGCCCTGGTTGTCGGCCGCCGCGACCCAGCGTCCGTCGGGCGACGCGGCGACGGCGAAGACCTCGCGCTCGGCCTTCCACTTCCAGAGCGGAGCGCCGGTGGAGGCGTCCCACGCGCGGGCGGTCCAGTCCGACGGGGTGTAGCCGTTGCCGCTGCCGGTGTAGACCCGCGCGCCGTCGGGCGAGAAGGTCGCGCTCTGGATCTCGTGGCGGTGGCCCTTGAGGGTCACGGTCTTCTTCCACGTCTTCGTGTCGAAGAGGGTGAGGGCCTTGCCGCCCGAGGCGACGTAGCGACCGTCGGGCGAGTAGCACGCCGCGTGCGGAAACGCCGTTCCGAGGTGCACGGTCTTCACGAGGGTCAAAGCCCCGGTCTCGAACGCGCGGAGCTTCTGGTCGAAGCTGGTCACCGCCACCTGTGTTCCGTCGCGCGAGAGCGCGAGCGCGTTGGTCGACGACGGGATCTCGATCTTCGTGCGCACCGTGAACTTCATGGGCGCGGACCTTGTCACCGAAGCCCGCCGGTCGTCACGTTCGCGGCGATGACCTCACGCGCGGCGGCGCGCGAGGGCGCGCATCACGCGGGCGCGCGCGTCGCCCACCAGCGGTCGGCCGTGGCCCGCGAGCACGTGGTCGTACGCGAAGCCCCGCGCATGAAACGCGTCGAGCGAGGCGTGCGCCTGTGTCACGTCGAGCGAGAACGCGTCGTACGCGCGCACCACGTCGCGCACCAGCGTGAGCGGCGGACGCGCCGTGAGCAGGGTGTCGCCCGTGAGAAGGCACCCGGTGGTCGCGTGGCGAAAGAACACCGAGCCCTCGGTGTGGCCCGGCACCGCGTGGACCTCCATGCCCGCGACCGCGTCTCCGTCGTCGAGCGCGCGGTCGACGCGGAGCCGCGCGGGCGTGCGGTTCTCGATGGCGCAGAGCAGGCGCTCGAGGGGGTTGCCGCGGCCGCCCATCACCGGGCGCGGCGTCGAGCCGTCGAGCACGGCGGCGTCGGCGCGGTGGGCCATGACCTTCACCCCGTACTCGCGCTGGAGAAAGGCCGCGTTGCCCGCGTGGTCCGAGTGGCGGTGCGTGAGGAGCACGCCCGTGAGCTCCGACGGGCGCAGCCCCGTCGCGCGCAGCTCGCCGAGGAGCTGCCACCGCTCGGACCAGTGCCCCGAGTCGACGAGCCACCGGTCGCCGGGGCCTCCGTCGAGCAGGAACACGTTCGACACGACCAGCGTCGAGAAGCGGTGGAACGGCGCGACGACGAGCTTCATCTCGCGGGGACTCTAATACCGCCCGCAGGTCAATCTGGCCGCTTTCGCGTGTGCGACGTGTCGCCCACTCGCGCAGCGGCGCGCCTTCGCGGAGCCCCC
>JBDHVF010000337.1:0-8226 GCA_039809605.1 Polyangiales bacterium
GCCCGCGGGGCCGGGCTGCGGAGAGCCCACCGAGTAGATGTCTCCGCTGCCGCCTCGGGTGGGCGCGCCGGTCGCGCCGCCGCCCGAGCCCGACGCGTTGTCGATGCAGTCGGTGTGCGCGCCGCCCGCGCCGCCCGAGACGTCGATCGTGCCCGAGACGGTCACCGCGCCCGTCGCGCGCAGGTCGAGCACGCCCGACCCGTTCGTGGTCACCGTCACCCCCGCGGGGATGGTGATCGTCGTGAAGTTGTGCACGCCCGCCGAGAGCGTGGTGCTCGTGGTCGGCGCGAACGCTCCCTCGGCGCCCGTCGACGGGAAGCGCGTGCACACGCTCCCCTGACACGTCGTGCCCGACGGGCACACCATGCCGCAGCCGCCTCCGCAGGTGGTGCGGGTGTCGACCTCGCACCCGTCGGTCGCGCTCATGTTGCAGTCGGCGAAGTTCGGCAGGCACGCCACCATCGAGCAGCGCCCCGCCACGCACGCGCCCACGGCGTTGGCGTACGTACACGCCGTTCCGCACGCGCCGCAGTGGCTCACGTCGGTCTGCGTGTCGCGGCAGACGCCCGCGCAGTTGGTGAGCCCCGCGCCGCACGACACCACGCACGCGCCCATCGAGCACACCTGGCCTGCGGCGCACGCGTGCCCGCACGAGCCGCAGTTGCCGATGTCGGTGTTGAGGTCACGGCAGGTGCCCGAGCAGTTGGTCTGGCCCGTCGCGCACGACACCACGCACGCGCCCGACGCGCACACCTGACCCGCGGGGCAGACGTTGCCGCAGGTGCCGCAGTTGTTCCGGTCGTTCACGAGGTCGCGGCACACGCCCGAGCAGGCCGACAGGCCCGCGGCGCACGTCACCACGCACGCGCCGCCCGCGCACACCTGGCCCGAGGGGCACGCGTTGCCGCAGCGCCCGCAGTTGCCGTTGTCGGTCGCGAGGTCGCGGCACACGCCCGCGCACGCCGTCGAGCCCGCGGGGCAGGTGACCACGCACGCGCCGCCCATGCAGGTGTTGCCCGCGGGGCACGCGTTGCCGCAGCGCCCGCAGTGGTTGTTGTCGGTCATCGTGTCGCGGCACGAGCCCGAGCACTCGGTCTGCCCCGTCGGGCACGTCACCACGCACGCGCCCGCGCGGCACACCTGGCCCGACGCGCACGCGCGGCCGCACATGCCGCAGTTGGCCGTGTCGGTGAGCAGGTCGCGGCACGAGCCCGTGCAGTTGGTCAGGCCCGCGGCGCACGAGAGCGCGCACGCGCCCGAGATGCAGAGCTGGCCCGCGGCGCACGCCACGGTGCACGAGCCGCAGTGGTTCACGTCGGTGAGCAGGTCGCGGCACGTGCCCGAGCAGTTGGTCTGCCCGGCCTGACACGACACCGCGCACGCGCCCGCGGAGCACACCTGGCCCGACGGGCACGCGTTGCCGCAGCGCCCGCAGTGGTTGTTGTCCGACGAGAGATCGCGGCACACGCCCGAGCACTCGACCGACCCGCCCGGGCAGCTCACCGCGCACGCGCCCGCGACGCAGCGGTTGCCCGCGGGGCACGCGCGCCCGCACGCGCCGCAGTTGTTCGTGTCGGTCGCGAGGTCGCGGCACACGCCCATGCAGTCGGTCGTCCCCCCGCCGCACGACACCACGCAGACGCCGCGCGAGCAGAGCTGGCCCGCGGGGCACGCGCGCCCGCACGCGCCGCAGTTGTTCACGTCGGTCTGCGTGTCGCGGCAGGTGCCGTCGCAGTTGGTGGTGCCCGCGCCGCACGAGACCACGCACGCGCCGCCCGAGCACACCTGGCCCGCGGCGCACCGCACGCCGCAGCGGCCGCAGTTGTTGAGGTCCGTCGCGGTGTCGCGGCAGACGCCGTCGCAGTTGGTCGTCGGCGCGCCGCACGACACCGCGCACGCGCCGCCGGTGCACACCTGGCCCGCCGCGCACGCGTGCCCGCACATGCCGCAGTGGCCGTTGTCGGTCATCGTGTCGCGGCACACGCCGTCGCAGTTGGTGGTGCCCGCCGCGCAGCTCACCATGCACGACCCGCGGGCGCAGACGGTTCCCGCGGGGCACGCCATGCCGCACGCGCCGCAGTGGTTGTTGTCGGTCTGCGTGTCGCGGCAGACGCCGCCGCAGTTGGTGGTGCCCGCGCCGCACGACACGCGGCACGCGCCCATGGAGCACACCTGCCCCGCGGGGCACGCGCGCCCGCACGCGCCGCAGTGGTTGTTGTCGGTCTGCGTGTCGCGGCAGACGCCGTCGCAGTTGGTGAGCCCCGCGGCGCACGACACCACGCACGCGCCGCGCGAGCAGAGCTGGCCGGCGGGGCAGGCCGTTCCGCACGCGCCGCAGTTGGCGTTGTCGGTCTGCGTGTCGCGGCAGACGCCGTCGCAGTTGGTGAGCCCCACCGCGCACGACACCACGCACGCGCCCATGGAGCACACCTGCCCCGCGGGGCACGCGCGCCCGCACATGCCGCAGTGCGCGAGGTCGGTCTGCGTGTCGCGGCAGACGCCCGCGCAGTTGGTGAGCCCCGCGCCGCACGTCACCTCGCAGCGCCCGCGCGAGCAGAGCTGGCCCGCGGCGCAGGCCGTTCCGCACCCGCCGCAGTTGGCGTTGTCGCTCTGGAGGTCGCGGCACGAGCCCGAGCAGTTGGTGGTGCCCGACGCGCACGAGACCTGGCAGCGGCCCTCGTCGCAGTCCTGCCCCGTGGCGCAGCGGTTGCCGCAGGCGCCGCAGTTGGTCCGGTCGTTGGCGAGGTCGCGGCAGGCGCCCATGCAGTCGGTGAAGCCCACGCCGCAGGTCGTAGTGCAGCGCCCCCGCAGGCACACCTGCCCGAAGGAGCACGCCGTTCCGCACGCCCCGCAGTTGCGCGGGTCGGCCGTGGTGTCGGTGCACATCTCGGGCTGCACCATCGGGCCGCCGTCGGCGCTCGCGTCGACCGACGCGTCGACGCCGCCGTCGCCCCCCGCCGCGCAGGGCACCAGCAGCTCGGAGCACTGGAGGTGGCACTGCCCGGCGCGGCACGCGTAGCCGTCGGGGCACGCTGCGCCGCACGCGCCGCAGTTGACGCGGTCGCTCTGGATGTCGGCGCAGTAGCGCTCCGAGCCTCCGTCGCCGCCGCCCGCGCGCGTGCACTCGGTGGTCGAGCCCGTGCACATGAACGTGCACGCCGCGCCCGAGCACACCTCGTCGCGTCCGCAGGCGTGGCCGCACGCGCCGCAGTTGCGCGTGTCGGTCGAGAGCCGCGCGCACGCGAGGCCCGCGTCGCCCGCCGCGCAGAGCGTCTCGTCGGCGCCGCAGCGCGGCACGCACGCGGCGTTCTGGCAGACCTGGTCGGCGTTGCAGCGGCGGTTGCAGCCGCCGCAGTTCGACTCGTCGTTCTGCGTGCTCACGCAGCGGTCGCCGCAGGGCGTCTGCCCCGCGCCGCACGACACGTCGAGCGCGTCGGCCGCGTCGGCGTCGAGCGAGGGGGCGTCCTCCGCGACGTCGGCGCGGCCGCCCACCACCGGGGCGCCGGTACAGCCGAAGAGAAGCAGCGGCAGCGCGACGAAGAGAGCGCGACGGAGCGAAGCGTGCGGGGTGCGCATGCGGGCAATGCCAACGCAGAGACGCACCGCTCGTCAACGACGGGATTGCCCCGACGCGCGCGGAGGTCGCTATGCGCAGGGGGTCGTCGACTCGCAGCCGTTGAACCCGTGGCCGTCGCAGTCATACCGCCCCGCCGCGCACGTGCAGCGCCCCGCGACGCACGCGCCCGAGTAGCCGAACTCACCGGGGTCGGGGCACGCCGCGCCGCAGGCGCCGCAGTGGCGCGCGTCGCGTTGCAGGTCGCGGCACCCGGCGCCCGCGCACCGCGCGAGGCCCGGGTCGCACATCGCGCCGCAGCGTCCCGACGCGCACACCTCGCCCGCGGGGCAGGCGCGGCCGCAGGCGCCGCAGTGGTCGCTGTTCGAACGCGTGTCGACGCAGCGCACCGCGCCGCCGTCCGAGCAGGGCTCCTGGCCCGGCGCGCACGCGCAGACGCCCGCGACGCATGCGGCGCCTTGCGGGCAGGCGTGGTCGCACGCGCCGCAGTGCGCGAGGTCGGTCATGATGTCGTGGCAGGCGTTGTCGCAGACCGTGCGGCCCTCGGCGCAGCGGCACGCGCCGCTCACGCAGCGGAATCCGGCGTACGTCGCGCATTGACGGTCGCAGCCGCCGCAGTGAATCGGGTCGGTGCTCGTGTCGACGCAGTCAGGGCCGCAGAACACGCGCGATTCCGGGCACCGGCACACGCCGCCCTCGCAGGTGCCGTCGCACCCGCGGTCGCAGCCGCCGCAGTGCATCCGGTCGGTGCGCGTGTCGACGCAATGGTTGGCGCAGACCGTCAGGCCCGTGAGGCAGGTGGTCTGCACGCACGCATTGTTCTGGCAACGCTGCCCTTCAGCGCAACGTCGGCCGCAGAAGCCACAGTTCCGATCGCTCGAGTAGGTACAAGCGCCCTCGCACCAGAAGCCAGGGCAGTTGACGGGCTGACACGATACGCCGATGCAGACGGTCCCCGGCGCGCAGATGAGAACCCCGCACCGGTAGCAACTCTGCGGCGGGTCGCAGGTCACGAACTCGCCCCTGTCATCGTGGTTCACGCACTGCCGCGAGAGCGGGCACGGCGCGGCGCACTCGCCGTTCACGCAGCTCTCCCCTCGGCGGCACGCGTGCCCGCAGGCGCCGCAGTTGGCGGGGTCGTCGGGGCGAACGCACACGTCGCCGCACCACATCCCGCGACACTCGGCGCAGAGAGACTCGAAGGTGGGGAACGGATTCGAGGTGCAGATCAGCCGGCCCAGACAGACGCTCCTCCCTCCGTCGCCGAAGCAGCACGGCTGGCTGAGGCCGCCGCATCGCCCGTTGGCGAGCGTGGGGTCTGGGCTCGACGGCGGTTCGAGCGCGCACCCCGCGAGCGCGCGCATCGACACGACGAGCGCGATCACGGTCCACGCTCGACGCGTCATCAGAACCTCACCGTGAGTGCCGCGCCGAACGCGCCCGGCGACGCGATCGGGGACACCTGCGCGCGCGGCGCCGACCGCCTCGGCGCGAGGATGACGCTCGTGACCCCGAGCGCGACCAGCGCCACGCCGCCTGCGCCGAAGGCCCACGCGAGCGCTCGAGCGCGGGCGCTCCGATCGCACAGCCCCACGAGCACCGCGCGTTCGCTCGAGGGCGGCTCGGCGCGCGCGCGGTCGCAGACCTCGTCGCCATCGAGCGCGCGATTGCCCGCCGCGTCGCTGGGGTTGACCCGCGCGTTGAAGAACGCCCACACCGGCGACGACGACGCGTTCGCGCGCTCATGAAGGTTCACCGAGAGGAAATACCCGCTCAGCGCGACGGCTCCGACGCCGACGGCCACGCCGAACCACCCGGCGACCGCCCAACCCGACACCGGTGGGCGAGGCGGCGGCGTAGGCGCCACGCGCGGCTCGGGCCAGCGAATCGGAACGACCACCGTCGCCCCGTCGACCGCTCGCAGCGTCACGCGAACGGGCGCGCGACCCGGGCCCTCCGCGCGCACGCTCACCGCTCCGGCGGGCACCACGACCGGGCGCGTCCACGCGTCGTGAGGGAGCTCCACGTCGTCGACCCACACGCGCGTCTCGTCGGGCTCGTCGGCCCCGAGCGACATCCGCACGCTCACGCCGCGCGCCTCCTCCTGTGCAGACGCGCTGCGGGACGCGATCAGCGCGATGCACACGACGAGCACGTGACCCCATCCCCGGAGCATGACCTCGATGGTTGCTCTGCGGCGGGCTCTCGTTCAAGCGCGACGCTCAGCCGGGCTTTCCGTCGGCGCGGGGCGCCGCGAGAATCGGCGCGTACACCGCCACGTAGAGCGCGAAGGCCAGCGACCAGAGCACCCCGGCCACCATGAGCGACGGGCGGTAGAGCGACGCGCTCACCAGCGGCGCGCCCACGCGCACCAGGGCCGCCGCGGTGACGCACACGAACGACGCCGTGACCGCGCGCGAGGTCGTCAGCGGCCGCCCGGTGTGCCCGAGCGAGACGCGCGCCATCATGCCCAGCGTCAGCCCGCCGATGGAGCCCACCGTGAGCGCGTGCGTCGCGACCGGCGACGGCACCGCGGGCGTGAACGCGCTCACCGCGCGGAGCACGAGGCCCAGGCACGTCCACGCGTAGCCCGCGTGGAGGATCCACAGGAGCGGCACCTTGCGCGTGTGCTGCGCGCCCCAGTGGATCGCCCGCGCCGCCGCGGCGAGGCCGGTGACCCCCGCGAGCACGGCCGCGACCTTCGAGTCGGGCATGGCGCCCTCGGCGGCGCAGAGCAGCGCAGCCGCGACGAGCGTGGCCTTGTCGAGCGCGGGGATGTTGCGAATCGTCTGCACGCCCGTGGCGTTGCGCGTGAACATCGGGAACACACGCCCCGCCATCGCGAGGATCACGAACACCACCGCGTCGACGGCGAGAAGCGCCCCGCGACGGCGCCAGCCGGGCAGCACGCCGAGGGCGTCGAGGTGCGTCGCGAGGTTGGTCGCCCACAAGACCGCGAGGGCCGCGAGCATGATGTAGTTGCGGCGGTTCTTCGCCGCGACGAGCGGACGGCCGAGCGCCACCGCGAGCGCGGGGATGAACGCCAGGTCGACCGCGGCGGCGAGGCCGTGGGGCAGGTGCGTCGCGCCGAGCACCGCGAAGCGCCCCGCGAGCCAGAGCGCCGAGAGCGCGAGGAGCGGAGCGCCGACGGCGGTCTCGCGCTGCGTCCAGTTGCCCACCGCGGTGAGCAGAAAGCCCGCGATCACGGCCACCGAGTAGCCGAACACCATCTCGTGCGCGTGCCAGTACATCGCGCCGAAGTAGGCGCCCGGGTCGTAGCCCGCGAAGAGCGCCGCGAGCCACATGGGCAGCAGGGCCACCGCGAACACGCCCGCGAGCAGAAAGAAGGGCCGAAAGCCCTTCGCGAAGAGCGCAGGGCCGTGGGAGGTCCGCGTGGCGGGCACCTCTCCAGCAAGGTGAAGTCCGTGAGGTCGCGTGTTCACACGACGACCGTAGGAACGCGCGTCGTGCGCGGCAATCGAAGCAGGGGCCGCGGCATGACGGATGTCATCTCGCGGTCAGGGCGTCGCGGGGCACGCCTCGCGCCGCGCGAACACCCGCACGACCGCGCCCTCGCGCCTCGCCTCGACGCGCCAGGGCTCCGCCCCGCAGGTGATCCATCGCGTGCGCTGCGCCGCGTCGCGCACGGCGAACGCGCTCGCCAGAGGGTCTCCCACGCGCTCGGTCGCGCCGAGGCCCGCGCGCGTGACCTCGGCGCGGTGGAGCGCGTGGCGGTCGTCCCAGTACGTGACGCGCAGCGCGCCCGCGTCGCGATCGAGCGCCGCCCCGACGCCCGTCGCCGCCACCGGCAGCGTCACCGCCGACGGCGCCTCGCCCGCGGGGAACCACGCCACCCGCAGCGCGCCGCGCTCCGCGCCCACCACGGTCTGAAAGAGCAGCGCCGACGACGGCGTGAGCGAGGGCGCGAACTCGAAGCGCCCCACGCCCACGGGCAACGCGTCGCTCGCGACCGCCGCGCCCTCGGGGAGCGACCCGTACTCGCCCGGCGTCGGGGGCGCCGCGAGCGCCATCGCCACCGTCGCGTCGAGCCTCCACGCGCGGAGCTGCCACGGGCCTCCCTGCGAGCGAGGGACGTGCGTGGCCGTGACCACCACGGGCCGCGGCCCCTGGAGCGTCGACGCGATCGATCCGTCACCGAGCGCCGCGCCCGCCGGAGGCGCCGACCCGACCCCCACGCGCTGCAGCACCGTGCGGTCGACGAGGCGACGGCGGTACGTCGCGGCCACGAGCGCCTGATCGCCCTGCGCGAAGAGCACCGCCGCGTCGCGGTAGGGCGCGTTGCGACCGGGCTGCGCGTCGGCCGAGCGCATCACGCCATCGTCGACGCGCGCGCTGCGCAGCGCGCCCGTTGGCGTCACCCACGCGACCCACACCGCGGTCGCCGCGGCGAGGGGGCGGCCGAGCGCCGCCACGTCGTCGGCGAGCGCGCGCGGCGCGGACCAGGGCGCGTCGGCGCGCAGCGGGCGCGACGCGACGGCGGAAGACGGGCCCGCGCGCCACGCGACCGAGAGCTGCGCGGGCGAGCACGCGGCTTCGAACGAGAAGGCGACGCCCTCGGGCGGCGCGTCGAACGTGAGCGCGGTGTCGTCGCCCCACGACCAGGGGCATGGAGAGGGTGCGGCGGGCACGGG
>JBDHVF010000338.1:0-8217 GCA_039809605.1 Polyangiales bacterium
GACGCGCTGGCGGCGCTCGACGCCCTGCCCGCGCGCCAACGCAACGCCCCCGAGGCCGCGGCCGTGCGCGCGGTCGCGACCTTCGAGACGCTGCGCGTGCGGCCCGAGCCCGCGTCGATGCGCTCGCTCTCGCCCTCGGTGCAGCGCGACGTCGAGTCGGTGGCGCGGGTGCTGGGGCCGTGGGTGGCGGCGCACGCCGACGACGGCGCGGCGGCTCACGCGCTCGGCCGCGCGCTGCTCGTGCGGGGAGACATGGAGGGCGCCGCACGCGCGCTCGAGGTCGCGACGCGCGTGCGCCCCAACGACCCCGTGGCGTGGAACGACGAGGCCATGGTGCTCGTGACGCTGCACCGGCTGCCCGAGGCCGAGCGGTGCCTCGCCGAGGCCACGCGCCTCGCGCCGCACGACGCCGAGCCGTGGAGCAACCTGGGCGCGGTGCGCCTCGCGCGGGGCTCGTCGGAGGGCGCCGCGGAGGCGTTTCGAAGGGCCATCGAGGCCGCGCCGGGGGAGGCCCGGCACCACTCGGACCTGGGGTCGGCGCTGCTCGCGGGCGGAGACGCCGAAGGCGCGATCGCCAGCTACCAGCGGGCCGCGGCGCTCGACCCGAGCAACGGCGTGGTGCTGGCGAACCTGGGATACGCGTTGGCGCACGGCAATCGCCTCGCCGAGGCCCAGGCGACGCTTCGCCGCGCGGTCGAGGCCGCGCCCCGCAGCGTCACCGCGTGGAACAACCTCGCCATGGTGCTCGTGCGCGCGGGCGACCGCGCCGGGGCGCGCGCGGCCCTGGAACGTGCGCGGGCGATCGACCCGGCCGACCCTCGCACCCGCGCGAGCCTCGAGGCGCTCGACGCGGGCGGCGCGCCGCCCCCGCGGTGACCTTTCGACCGTCGAAGACCGCTTTGCACGACGCGGGACTTTGATAGAGTCAATCAACGCGCATGCCGCTCTATCGATCGACGGGCCTCACGGACGTGGGCCGGGTTCGCAAGCACAACGAAGACTCTTTTCTTCACGACGACGAGCTCGGGCTCTACGTGGTGGCAGACGGGCTAGGGGGCCACGCCGCGGGCGAGGTCGCCAGCGAGGAGGCCGTCTACCAGGTGCGGGCTTGGGTGCGGCGCGAGCGGCCGAAGGTCGCGGCGCTGGTCGAGAACCCGTACGACACCGACCTGCAGAACGACGCCGAGCAGATCATCCGAGGGGCGATCCAGTCGGCGACGTACCTCATCCACTCGATGGCCGAGTTCGACGACTCGAAGGCGGGCATGGGCACCACGATCTCGGTGCTGATGCTCCTCGGGCGCGTGGCGGTGGTCGGCCAGGTGGGCGACAGCCGCATCTACCTCACGCGCGACGAGCAGATCGCGCAGATCACCGACGACCACACCCTCATCGCCGCGCAGATCCGCGAGGGGATGATCACCGAGGAGGAGGCGCGCTACGCGCCGCACCGCAACGTGATCACCCGCGCCGTGGGGAGCCACGAGTACGTCGAGGTCGACACGCGCGTGGTCGAGACCGTGCCCGGCGACCGCTTTCTGCTCTGCACCGACGGCCTGCACGGCTACCTCGAGAGCGACGACGAGGCGATGCGCTACCTCTCGCTGCCCACGGGCGAGGGCGTCAAGCAGCTCATTCAGCTCGCCAACACCCGCGGCGGCAAGGACAACATCACGGCCATCGTGGTCGAGGTGCTCGAGGTCTGACCGTCGCCGCCCGGCACGCGCGGTGCTCACGCGAGGCGCGTGATCTTGATGAATCCCTCACCGCTGCCGCCACGGCCCGACGCGCGCCATCGCGCGCGCCTCGGGGCGTGCGCGCTCGTCACGCTGTCGCTCACGGCGTGCGGCGCGCGCACGGGGCTCGGCGACGACCCCTACGTGCTCGACACGCTGGTCTGCCAGGAGACCCCGTTCCGCGCGCGCCCCGGCGCGGTCACCACGCTCTACGCGGGCCTGCCCCACGCCGCCGTCGGGCGCGCGCGCTGGGAGGTGACCGCGCGGCCCGCGGGCGCGCCTCCGCCGACGCTCGACCACGCGGGCGGCAACACCGCGATGTTTCGCGCCGACGTCGAGGGCACCTACGAGGTGCGCGTGACGGTGCCCGGCGACGGCGACGGCGGCGCCGAGCGGTCGTGCGCGATGCGCGTGGTGGTGCGCGCGATGGGCC
Organism: Polyangiales bacterium; assembly: GCA_039809605.1. Taxonomy (GTDB): domain Bacteria; phylum Myxococcota_A; class Polyangia; order Polyangiales; genus CAISKJ01. The sequence goes on from JBDHVF010000338.1 coordinate 2,170, forward strand.
CGGTGGCGCTGTGCCCGGCCGAGGTCACGACCGCGCCGCTGCGCGCGGTGTCCATCGCCGCGCGCGCGCAGGGCGACCGCGCCATCACCGCGTACCGATGGGCGCTCGAAGGGGCGCCCGCGACGAGCGGCCGCCCGCCCGCGCGCCCCGCCGACCGGCCCGCGACGTCGTACACGCCCGACGTGGCGGGCGACTACTCGCTGCGGCTCCAGGTGACCGACGCCGCGGGCATGATCGACAGCTGCGTGACGGTCGTTCACGCGGTGCCGCGCGAGGGCCTGCGCGTCGAGCTCGTGTGGGACCCGCCGGGCCGCTCGTGCCCGCGCGAGGAGGGCGCCGCGTGCGACGGCAGCGACGTCGACCTCCACCTCCTGCGCGCGCCCGGCGAGGGGATGCCCTGGCGCACCGACGACGACTGCCACTGGTTCAACTGCAACGCCTCGGCGGGGCGCTCGCTCTCGTGGGGCGCCGCGGGCGCGGCCGACAACCCGCGGCTCGACATCGACGACGTGACGGGCCACGGCCCCGAGAACATCAACATCGACCGCCCCTCGGCGCGCGCGTACCGCATCGGCGTCCACTACTTCGACGCCCACGGCGCCGGCTCGCAGGCGGCCACCGTGGTGGTCTATTGCGGCTCCCCCGCGCCCGTCGCGCGCCTCGGCCCCGTCACGCTCTCGTACCGCGGCTCGGCCGACGCGAGCGATTTCTGGCTCGTGGCCGACGTGCTGCCCGAGAGCCCCGGCGGCTGCGAGGTGCGCCCGATCCGCAGGGGCGCGGACCCGTGGGTCATGAGCTACTTCGAAGCGCAGCGCGGCGCGGGCCCCCCTGCGCCGTAGTGTGTCAGCGCGAGGGCGTCGCGCTGAACCGCGGTTCATCGGCGAGGCGCCCCGAGGCGCGGAGTTCTCCGCGCGGCACGTGGCGTGCGATGGTGCCGCGCGAGGTGACTCGATGACGCGATGCGGTTCTTTCTTCGGCGCGCTGGTGCTGGGCGCGGTGTTCGGGTGCAGTTCGACGGTGGTGAGCTCGCCCGACGCGGCCGTCACGAACGATCAACCTCCGGTGGACGCCCCCGTCGACGCGCGCCCCGACGCGCCGACGCGCGTGCCGATGCGCCACCGCCCGTCGGCGACGGCGTGCCCGAGCGAGCGCCCCGCGAGCACCTGCGACCCCGGCATGGGCGGCCCCCCGGTCGGGTGCCGCGCCGACTCCGAGTGCACCATGGGGGTCAACGGCCGCTGCGTGGGCAACCCCCACGACGGGTGCCGATGCAACTACGACACGTGCCGCGCCGACTCCGACTGCACGACGGGCGGGCCGTGCGAGTGCCGCCTCGCGTCGCGCGGCGCGGCGGGCGCGAACGTGTGCGTGCCGGGCAACTGCCGCGTCGACGCCGACTGCGGCGCGGGCGGCTACTGCTCGCCCACGCTCGGGAGCTGCGGCGACTACGGCGGCCTCGCGGGCTACTACTGCCACACGCCGTCGGACGAGTGCGTCGACGACGCCGACTGCGCGACGCAGCTCGACGGAGGCTTTCTCGGCCAGCGCCCCTACTGCATGTACTCGCGCGAGGTGGGGCATTGGGTGTGCTCCAACGCGGCGTGCGCGGGGTGATCGCCCGTCGCGCGGCGGTCGCGCTCGCGCTGGTCGCGTCGTGCGGAGGCGCGCCCGACGACGACGCGCGGGCGGTCGCGCGGCGCTACCTCGCCGACCCGGCGTACCGCCGCGAGGAGCTCGTCGCGTCGCTCACCACGCGCGACAACGACTACGCGCGCCTGCGCCTCGCGCGCTACGACTCGGGCGACGCGCTCGACTGGTCGCGCCTGCCCGAGTGGAACCCCGCCGTCGAGCCCGCGCGGGATTCGACGGCGGGCGAGGCGCTCACGCCGCTCCCGATCGACGGAGCCGCGCGCGGGGGCGACCTCGTGGCGTTGCGCGCGCTCGGCGAGAGGGCCTTCTGGCGCTACCCGGCGATGCTCGCCGCGCCGGGCGCCGAACCGCTGCTGCGCGCGAGAGATTCGGCCGCGCGCTACGGCGTGAGGCTCGCGACCGCGGGCGCGACGGGCGGAGACCTCGTGCGCGTCGCGCTCGCCGACGGGCGCGAGGGCCTCGCGTTCACGTGCGCGGCGTGCCACAGCGCCACGCGCGAGGACGGGGGTGTGGTCGCGGGGCTCACCAACGCGCGGCTCGACCTCGGGTCGCTCGGCGCCGACGCCGACCCCACGCTCGACCCCGCGGTCGCGAGGCGTCTGCGCGCGTGGGGGCCGGGCCGCGTCGACGTGACCACCGGCGACGGTCGCGAGCCCGTGGCGATCCCCGACCTGCGCCCGGTGCGCTTTCAGTCGTACCTGCAGCGCGCGGGCGCGGTGCGCGTGCGCTCGCTCGCGTCGCTGGCGGTGCGCGTCGAGACGCTGCTCATCACGTCGCACCACGAGGCCGTGCGCCCGCCGCGCGAGGTGGCGCTCGGGCTCGCGGTCTACCTCGGCTCGCTCGGCGACGCGCTGGCCGCGAGGAATCCCCCCGCGGGCCGCGGCGCCGAGGTGTTCGCGTCGAGCTGCGCGCGCTGCCACGCGCCGCCCACGTACGCGGGTGGGCTCGTCGCGGCCGGCGTCGTGGGCACCGATCCCTCGCTCGCGAACTCCGCGGCGCGCGGGACGGGCGCGTACCGCGTCCCGTCGCTGCGCGGCGTGGGCGAGCGCGAGCGGCTGATGCACGACGGCTCCGTCGCGGGCCTCGACGCGCTGCTCGACGCGGGCGCTCACCCGCCGGGCGTCGCGCTCTCGGAGGGTGATCGCGTGGCGCTACGAGACTTTCTCGAAGGGCTTTGAGAGGGTGTAACGGGGAGACCTCGCGCGCTGCGAGCCCTCCGCGCGTCGGGTACGATCGCGCCGATGCGCACCGCGCTCGCCACGCTCCCGCTCGTCGCGCTCGCGTGCAGCGGCGACCCCGCCCCCGTCGCCGCCGACGCGGGCGCCACGACGCCCGCGGACGACGACGTGCCCCCTCCCCCGCCGCCTCCGTCGGAGCCAGGACGCCACACGGTGACCGTGGTCGAGACGCGGCAGGTGATCCCCGGACCGGGGCTTCCCATGGAGGCCGCGCCGGGCAACTCGAACAACAACCTCGACGTGGTGCGCCACGGGGGGCGCGTCTACCTCGCGTGGCGCACGGCGCCCGACCACTACGCCTCGGCCCGCACGCAGGTGCTCGTGATCTCGTCGGAGGACGAGCGCGCGTGGCGCTTCGAACAGCGCCTCTCGGTCGAGACCGACCTGCGCGAGCCGCGCTTCCTCTCGCTGGGCGAGCGGCTCTTTCTCTACGTGTCGCGCCTCGGGAGCGACCCCCTCGCGTTCGAGCCGCAGGGCGTGTCGGTCACCGAGCGCCGCGCCGACGGCGCGTGGACCGCGCTCGAAGAGATCTACGAGCCGGGCTTTCTCGCGTGGCGCACCAAGGTCGAGCGCGGCGCGGCGTACGTGCTCGGCTATCTGCACGGCGAGAACCTCTACCGCTTCAACGGCGCGCCCATGGACGTCGAGTTCCTCACGACGACCGACGGGCGCGCGTGGGCGCCCGTGGACCCGACGCGCCGGGTGGTGTACCGCGGCGGCGGCAGCGAGGCGGACTTCACCCTCGGCGACGACGGCACCCTCTACGCGGTGATTCGCAACGAGGAGGGCGACGAGACGGGCTTCGGCTCGAAGGTCTGCCGCGCGCCGCGTGGCGACCTCGCGCGATGGACCTGCCGCAGCGACCCGCGCAAGTACGACTCGCCGCTGATGTTCTGGCACGACGGCGAGGCGTACCTCGTGGCGCGCAGGAACGTCACCGCCACGGGCGCCTACGACCTCATGCAGCGCGACGCGCCCCTCACCGCCCAGGAGGTGCGCTACCAGCTCGACTACCGCGAGCACCCCAAGCGCTGCTCGGTCTGGCGCTACGTGCAGGGCGAGGACCGCGTCGCCTTCGTGACCGACCTGCCCTCGCGCGGCGACACGTGCTTCGCGCAGGTGCTCCCCGGCCCGACGCCCGAGGAGCTCGTGGTCTACGACTACAGCTCCCCGATCGACGGCCCCGACCTCGTGTGGTGGCGCGGCCAGCAGGGCGAGACGCGCGTCTACCGCCACGTGCTGCGCTTCGCGCGCCGGCCGTGACCCGCGCGTGTAGACTCGCGCCCCCATGAGCGCGAGCGACCGCCCCTACGCCATCACCCTCTTCGGCGCGACCGGCTTCACCGGGCGCCTCACGGCCGAGTACCTCGCGCGACGCGTCGGCGCGCGCGCGCCCTGGGCCATCGCGGGCCGCAGCCGCGCGAAGCTCGACGAGCTGCGCCGCGCCCTCGCCGCGATCGACCCCGCGTGCGAGCGCGTCGGCGTCGTCGAGGCGTCGGTCGACGACCCGGCGTCGCTCGAGCGAATGGCGCGCGAGACCACGGCGCTCGTCACCACGGTGGGCCCCTACGGGCGCTACGGCATGCCCGTGGCCGAGGCGTGCGTCGAGGGCGGCGCCCACTACGCCGACATCACCGGTGAGCCCGCGTTCGTGCAGTCGATGATCGACCGCTGCGACGCGCGCGCGAGGGACCGGGCGTTGCGCATGGTGAACACCTGCGGCCTCGACAGCATCCCGCACGACCTCGGGGCGCTCTACACGGTGAAGCTCCTGCCGCGCGGGGAGCCCATCACCGTCGAGGGCTTCGTGCGCGCGTCGGGCACGCCCTCGGGCGGCACGTGGCAGTCGGCCATCGACGCGCTCTCGAACCTGCGCAAGAGCCTCTCGTCGATGCGCGCGCCGCCCGCGACCCACGGGCGCAGTGTGAAGGGCGTGCGGCCGTCGCTCCGGTACGACGCCGACCTGGGGGCGTGGGCCGTCCCGCTGCCCACGATCGACCCGCTGGTGGTGCTGCGCAGCGCGGCCGCGCTCGACGAGTACGGACCCGATTTTCGCTACGCCCACCACGCCGCGGTGCGCTCGACGCTCACGCTCGCCGGCGGCGCGCTCGGCGTCGCGGCCGTCATGGGCCTCGCGCAGATCCCGGTGACGCGGCGCTGGCTGCGGTCGCTCCGTCAGTCGGGCGAGGGGCCGAGCGAGGCCGAGCGCGCGCGCGGGCGCTTCTCGGTGACGTTCCGCGGGCGCGGCGGCGGGCGCACGGTCGTCACGCGCGTGAGCGGCGGCGACGCGGGCTACACCGAGACCGCGAAGATGGTCTCGGAGGCCGCGCTGTGCCTCTCGGTCGACCGCGACCAGCTCCCCGAGCGCCACGGCGTGCTCACGCCCGCGGTCGCCATGGGAGAGCTGCTCACCGCGCGCCTTCAAGACGCCGGCATCCGCTTCGAAGTGCTGCGGGGCTGACGGGGCGCCTACCGCATGCGGAAGCCCACGCCGGGCGCGATGTACGAAGGCACCGCCGTCGCGTGGCCCATCGGGCTCACGGGCGCGGCGTGCACCACGGGCGCCGCGACCGCCGAGGGCGCGACGTACGACGGCGCCGACGGCATCGCCTGCACGGGCGGCGCGTACCCGCTGGAGACCACCGCGGGCGCGCTCGTCGGCAGCGAGGGCAGCGGGCGCCCGAAGGTCGGCACGGCGCCGTAGCTCGTGGGGGGGCGCCACGCGGTCGACGCGGGCGGCATGTAGACGGGCGCGCTCGCGGCGTGCGGCGCGAAGGTCGGCGCGCCCAACGCGGGCGGCAGCGCGACGGAGCGTTCGATCACGGGGGGCGGCGCCTGCACGCGCTGCGGCGCGTACACGGGCGCGTCGACCGCGCGCAGCGACGGCGCCCACGTCATGCGCCGCGAGGGCACGACGGAGTAGCCTCCCGAGCCGCGCGTGAAATCGACGGGCGCCACGCGCTCGACGGGCGCCTCGGTGAACCCGAGCGACACGGTCGACTGGATGCGCGTCGGCCCCTCGGCGCCGCGCTCGATGGACGCCATCGCGGGCACGCGCAGGGGCATCGCGTCGAGCGGGCGCAGCGTGCCGGTCGCGACGTTCACCGCGCGCGCGACGCTCGGCGCGGCGCCGGCGCGCGCGGGCGGCGGGCGCCCCGTG
>JBDHVF010000339.1:0-8186 GCA_039809605.1 Polyangiales bacterium
CGCCCCGCGCCTCGCGCGCTCGTGCGCCACGGCGCACTGCCACGACGTCGCGACGCGCGCGGGCGGCCTCGCGCTCGAGCCGCGCCCCACGGCGCGCTACGACGCGGCGTACGAGGCGCTCGTCGCGCGGGGCCCTGGCTCGGCCAACGGCTTTCGCTACGTCGACGTGGTGGGCACGACCGCGCGCGGGAGTCACCTCGTCGAGCGCGTGCTCGGGGTCGAGCTCGACGCGCCGCGCAGCGTGGGCGGGGCGCCGCCGCACCGGGGCGCGCCCCCGATGAGCGACGCCGACGTGGCCGCGCTCACGCGCTGGATCGAGTCGGGCGCGCTCTACTGCGCCGAGCGATGCCGGTAGCGCGCGCTCACCGCGCGTCGGGCGTGAGCGACTCGAGGAACGCCACGAGCGCGGCGACCTGCGCGTCGCTCACGTCGAAGGGGATCAGCCCCGGGTCGGCGTCGCCGACGGCGCGCGGGTCGTCGGCGGCGAGTCCCCCGCGCGCGTCGTGGCGCACGACGTCGGCGAGCGTCGCGAGCGCGCCCGCGTGGCCGTAGGGCGCCGTGAGCGCGACGCCGCGCAGCGACGGCGTGCGGAACTGCCCTCGCTGGCTCGGGTGCGGCGCGTACCCGGTGAGCGGCCACGCGGCGCGGTCGTCGCTGAAGGCCCCGGCCGCGTTGAGCGGCGACGCGAGCGCCACGGCGATGCCCGCGAGGCGCCCCGGGTCGCCGCCCGCCATCGGGTCGTCGGGCACGCGCAGGTTGTGAAAGTCCTGATCGGAGAGCAGCGGCCCGTCGTGGCAGCCGACGCACCCCACGCGGAGAAAGAGCGCGAGCCCGTCGCGGGCCTGCGGGCTGATGGCGTCGACGGCGCCCGCGACGTAGCGGTCGAAGGGCGCCGCGGCGGCGGTGAGGGTCCGCTCGTAGGCCTCGATGGCCTTGCCGAAGTTGGCCGCCACGCGGTTCACGGCTTCGCGGTCGTCGGCGCGCATGGCCTCCCACGCGGCGTCGCCGGGCCTCGCCTCGTCGGGGAAGCGCGCGCGGTCGTCGAGCGGCGGCAGCGGGCCGAAGACCTCTTCGTAGCGCGCGCGGTACGCGGTGGCGACGCGGTGCGCGACGGCGAGCCGCGTCGTGGCGTGCTCGCGCGGGTTCTCGAGCGCGAGCAGGGGCTGCGACCAGAGCGAGTCGGCGGCGCCGTCCCAGAGCTTCCAGCGACCGAAGGCGACGAAGTGGAGCGACGGGGTGTTGCGCGTGCCGCGGTCGCGCCCGACGGCGACGGGGCGCCCGTCGGCGAACGCGCGCCCCGGCTGGTGGCACGTCGCGCACGCGACGCGGCCGTCGCGCGAGAAGCCCGTGTCTTCGAAGAGCGCGCGTCCGAGCAGCGCGGCGCGGGGGTTGTCGGCGTAGCGGTTGGTGGGCGAGCGCGGCGCCGCCGGCACGGGCGAGAGCCGCCGGATGCGGCGCCACTCGGCGGCCGTGAAGAAGGGGTCGGGCGCCGGGCTCGCCACGGGCGCCTCCGAGCCGCAGCCCACGAGCGCCAGCGCGAGCGCCGCGCCGCGCGCGCTACATGCCGCCACCCACGGTCTCCATCGCGAAGTACAGCCTGCGCTCGGCGCCGTCGGCGGTGAAGCGCGCTTCGAAGAGCCAGTACCCGGTCATGTTGAAGTCGATCGGGTCGACGACGTAGGTGCCCGGCGCGCCGGGCGTCACCGGCAGGCCCTCGACGTTGAAGTCGTTGGCGGGCCCGTGGCCGCCCGTCACGCGCTCGCTGTGGTGCGGCATGCGCGCGTAGAAGTGAACGTCGAGCCCCGACATGGGCGCGCCCGCGTGGCGGATCATCAGCGACAGGCCCTCGTTGTCGGGCGCGTCCGGGCTCATCGTGCCGCGCAGCGAGCGCGCCTCGACGGTGTAGGCCCCGTCGGCGCTCGCGCCGAACCCCGCGGTGAGGTCGCTGCTCATCTGCACGCATCGGGCGGCCGGGTCGACCTCGGCGTCGTGCGCGCCGCCGTCGTGCATGTGCGTCGCGTCGGTGAGGCCCGAGAGCATCGCCGTGCCGTCGGGCATGATCGTGAAGCCCACGCACCCGTGCGAGTGGGCGTCGTGGTCGTGCGCGTCCATCCCTCCGTCGGCCGAGACCGTCGGGGAATCAGAGCACCCGAAGGGCCCGACCAGCGACATCACGACGAGCGCCCACGAGACTCCTGCTACCCTCATTCTGGCGGCGTTCCTTTCCTCGAAGAGCCCATCAACCGGGATGGGCGTCGGGAAGTTGGGCCCTCGACGCGCGAGATGCCACGGCCTGCGTCATCGTGCCGCAGGCCCCGTCGAGTTGTCGTCGGTCAAGGCGCACTCGGGTGACGTGCGACCCGAACCGTCTGCGCTCACGCCGTCGTGCGAGCGAGCGTGGCGTCGTCGAGCCGCCCTTCGACCGCGGCCTCGAGCGCGTCGCGCAGCGCCTCGTTGGCGCACCCGTCGATCACCACGCGCACGCGCGTCGCCGCGGCGCCGTCGGTTCCCGCGAGGGCGAGCGCGGCGCCCACCCTTCGCTCGTGCGGGGCCGACGGGTCTTCGAGCACGCGCAGCACCGCCTCGCGGTCGAGCGCCACGCCGCGGAACGCGCCCTGCGGCGCGAGCGTCGCCCCGACGGCCTCGCGCCACGCCTCGACCGCGCGCCCCTTGCGGTCGAGCAGCCCCAGGTCGTCGACGCTCCGAGCCTTGCGCCAGCGGTCGATCGCGTAGGTGATCGCGGCGGCGACCTTGACCGCCGCGCGGTCGCCGGGGCTCGTGGTCTTGAGCCGCATGATGGGCTCGGCGACGAGGTGCAGGTCGAGCGTGTCGCCGTCGGGCGCCGTCGCCGCGTGGAGCGCCGGGTACGGGATGAACCGCTTCGAAAAGCCCTTGCGCACGAGCACGCCGTCGGTGCCCACCTCGACGCGCGCGGGCGCCGACCGCGCCGTCGCCGCGACGGTGAACGCCGCCCACACCGCCACCAGCGTCGCGCGCGCGAGCAGCACCGAGCGCGGGAGCGCCCACAGCGCCGGGATCGTCACGATCGGCGCGACGACCATGCCCACGAACGCGTACCCGACGGCGTAGGCCCAGCGGTGCCACGCGGCGCCGAGCACCACGCGCGACACGCGCCGGTGCAGCGCGAAGCCCGCGCCGTCGAGCCACGCGTGCGCGCGCTCGATCGAGCCCGCTTCGAAGCGCAGCACCACGCCGCCGCGGCGCCAGAGCTCCACGGCGCACCCGTGCACCGAGGGCTCCACGCGCGCCTCGACGACGTCGGCGCACGAGAACGTGGCGGCCCTCGCCCCCGCCTCCACGCGCACGCGCTCGCCGTCAACAGCCACGCGCCCGCTGCGACCGCGCGCGCCGTAGAGCGCGAGCCCCGCGGCCCACGCCAGCGGGCCCGCCGCGACCCAGGCCCACGCGAGCGCCATGGGCCACTCGTTCAAGGAGAAGAGCGTCAGCGCGGGCGCCGCGGTCACGGCGCTGAAGAACGCGACCGCCGAGCACCGCTCCGCCAGGCCCCGGCGGGTGAGCGAGACGCTCGTCGAATCGATCTCCACGGCGTCGGGCATGGCGCCGTCGATGGTACTACGCGTCGCGGCGCGCGCCCCGCGTGACGGCGCCCGTGTCGTCGAGCGCGGCGACCTCCTCGGCGAAGTCGGCCACGCGATAGCCCTCCCCTTGGTGCACCACGCGCACGAGCACCTTTCCCTCTTCGGTGGTGTCGACGCGGTATCGCTCGACCTTGCCCGCCTCGACGTCGGCGACGAACGCGCGGCGCAGCCGATCGCGCCACCACGCGGCGCCCATCACCCCCGCGCCGAGCGCCGCGCCGACGGCCGAGAGCGCCACGAGGAACCACGACGCCGCCCGGTCCCCGTGCGACCCGGCGAACGCGCTCGCGCCCGCGCCGAGCGCGATGAGCGCGCTCACGCCGCCGACGACGCCGTCGCCGCGCTCCTGCCCCGCGAGGCCCTTCTGCGCGAGCCGCTGCCCCCACGCCACGGGCACGCCGAAGAAGAGGAGCGTGAGGATCAGCCCCGGCAGCCAGAACATCACCCCGAAGGTCGCGCCCATCAGCAGCCCGCTGAGAAAGCCCGCGAGCGAGGGCGAGCTCCCGTGGTCGAACGCCAGCAGCACGCCCGCCGAGAGCGCCGCGTTGGTGATCGCGAGCGGCAGCGAGAGCAGCCACCCGACGCGAATGCCCGTCGAGCCGAGGGTCTCCTTGCGGCGCAGGAGCGCGGCCCAGAGGCTCCCGAGCAGCAGCGTCGACATCGCCGTCGCCGCCGTCACGAGCATCGAGCCGTTGCCGAAGATCACGCGAAACACGCCGCCCGTCGCCGCCGCGAGGGCCGTGCCCACGGCGGCGATCGACAGCGCCTCGATCACGCGCCGCGAGCGGAACAGCGAGGGGTTCACGACGAGCGTTGTACCGCGCGAGCGAGGCGCGCGACAGGGCGCTCACTGCCCCCGATGGTGGCGGCGGCGCGCAGGCGGCGGCGCGGGCGGGGCTGCCGCGGGCGCGGGCGTCGACTGCTCGACGATCGTGAACTCGACCCTGCGGTTGAGCGAGGCCGCGTCGGCGACGCTCGCGTCGGCCACCGGGCGCGTCTGCCCGTAGCCCTGAAACTCCAGGCGGTCGCGCGCGACGCCGTGCGCGACGAGGTACTCGACCACCGCGCGCGCCCTGCGGAACGACAGGTCGAGGTTGTACTCGGGCGTGCCGGCCTGGTCGGTGTGCCCCTCGACGCGCAGCCGAAGGATGTCGGGGTTCCTGCGGATCGCCGCCGCGACCTCGTCGAGGATGGGGAAGGACACGGCGCGGATCGTGTCGCTGTCGTAGTCGAAGTAGATGCGCTGGCTCACGAGCAGCCGCGAGTCGGTGCGCGTCACCACGAGCGCGTCGGGCCCCGGCTCGGGGCAGCCGTCGTCGTCCTGGTAGTCGTCCACGTCCTCGGCCTCGTCGGGGCACGCGTCGGCCGTGTCGCGCAGCCCGTCGCGGTCGTTGTCGAGGTCGGGGCAGCCGTCGTCGTTCTGGTAGCGGTCGAGGTCCTCGGGCTCGATCGGGCATCGGTCGCGCTCGTCGGGCACGCCGTCGCCGTCGTTGTCCGGGTCCGCGCAGCCGTCGGCGTCGAGCACGCCGTCGCGGTCCTCGGGGTCGTTCGGGCAGCGGTCGATCTCGTCGGGCACACCATCGCCGTCGTTGTCGGGGTCGGCGCAGAAGTCGTCGTCCTGGTAGCCGTCCTGGTCCTCGGGGCCGTAGGCGCAGGGCCTCCGCTCGATCGTGAGGCGCAGCCCCGCGAACACGCGAAACCCGCTCGCGCCGTACGCTTCGGTGAGCCCCTTGCCGGCGCCCACGAAGGCCGCGAGCGAGCGCGTGACGCCCACCGTCGCCGCGGCGAACACCTCGGCGGGCACCTGGCCGTCGACGCGCACGAGCGAGCCGTGGACGAACCTCCCCGCGGCGGGCGCGTCGAGCGGCACGCGCACCACCCCCTCGGCCACGAGCCCGAAGCGCCACGAGAGGTCGTACCGCAGCCCGACGCCCGCCGTGAGCTCGTCGTTCACCGAGAGGTACGGCGACGCGTTGGCCTCGTTGAAGCGCGCCCCCACGTTGGCCGCAAGCGTGAGCCCCCCGAACGCGCGCGACACCAGCAGCGAGGGCGCGAAGGCCCAGTACGCCGCGCCCGCGTACGCGCCGTCGTCGCCCGTCGGAAAGCTCACCCCGAGGCGCACCGCGAGCCCCGTCGCCCCGCGCACGAGCGGCACCTTCACGTACGCGCGAAGGTCGCCCGGAGCGGTCATCGGGCGCGGGCCTCCGAGCGTCGGGCACGTGGTCACGCCGGGCCGGGTGCAGGTGCCCGCGAAGGGCGCCACGCGCTGGTGCACCAGGGGCATCGCCAGGCCCACTTCGAAGAGCTGAAACAGGCCGAGGGAGACCTGCGCCTCGCCCTGCACCGCGTCGCTCACCACCTCGCCCCCGTCGGCGCGGAGCATGGGCGTCGCGTAGCTGCCCCACAGGCCCGCGGAGACGGCGAGGTGCGGCGCGACCGACGGCAGGTCGAGGGTGAGCAGCGAGCGCGGCGAGGGAGACGGCTCGAAGAGCTGCAGGTTGAAGGCCGCGGGGCGCGGCGAAAGGGTCTGGGCGCCGGCCCGGCGGGAGAGGCCCGCCAGGGCCAGAGTCAACACAGCCCTCCACGAGCCCGAGACGCCGCGCACGGCGCGATCATACCCGCAGTGGGCGGCGCGTCGCAGCGAGGTGTGATTCGGCGCACACACCCGGCGGAGGTTGTGGCTATACTCGCGGGCCGCGATGCTGCACATCGGCTGCTCGGGCTTTCCGGTCCCCGCGACGAGATACCTGCGGGAGTTCATGCTGGCCGAGATCGCGGACACGTTCCTCGGCGTGCCGGGCCCCGCGCTGGTGCGTCGGTGGAAGCGGGAGGCGCCGCAGGACTTCGTGTTCACGGCCCTCGCGCCGCGCGAGCTCGGCATCGACGGGTTCAAGCCCTCGGCCGCGGCCGACGCGGCGTGGGAGGCGTTCGTGCCCGTGGCGCGCGAGCTCGACGCGAAGGCCGTGGTGATCCCATCGAACCCCGAGGCGCCGCCCGGCAAGAACGCCCGCGCCGCGGCCCGCGCCTTCTTCGAACGGCTCGCGGGCCAGAAGCTCCCCCCCGTCGTGTGGGAGCCGCCGCCCGCCTGGGAGCTCAAGGACTGCGAGTCCGCCGTGAAGGGCCTCGAGGTGCTCGTCGCGCGCGACCCGCTGCGCCACCCCCCCTTCGGCAAGGTCGCGAAGGGCTACTACCGCCTGCCCGGCCCGGCCGGGTACAAGTCGCGCTACGAAGACCCCGCGCTCGATCAGGTCGCCGAGGCCGTCGCCGCGACGCAGAGCGCCGAGACCTTCGTCGTCTTCGCCAACGTGGACATGTACGCCGATTCGAAGCGATTGCGGAAGGCGCTCGGCCTCTGACGTCGTTCGTGGGGAGCGCCATGCTCGTCGCCGTCTCCGTGGTCTGCGTGCTGAGCGCCCTCTGGTGGGCGTGGTCGCTCTACGCGCTCCTGCGCTCGCGGCTCGCCATCCCGAAGCTCGCCGACGACCGCTCGCCCGCCCCCGCGCGCTGGCCCCGCGTGTCGCTCATCGTGCCCGCCCGCAACGAGGAGCGCGAGCTCGAGCACGCCGTACGCTCCCGCCTCGGCGACGACTACCCCGACCTCCAGGTCGTGATCGTCGAAGACCGCTCGACCGACCGCACGCCCGACATCGCCGACCGCCTCGCGCGCGACGACGCCCGCGTGAAGGTCGTGCACGTCACCGAGCTGCCCCACGGCTGGCTCGGCAAGCTCCACGCGATGCACCGCGGCGTGGCCGAGGCCGACGGCGAGTGGCTGCTCTTCAGCGACGCCGACGTCGAGTTCGCGCCCGGCACCCTGCGGCGCGCCATCGCCCGCTGCGAGCACGACGGGCGCGACCACATGGCCGCGCTCCCGAGCTTTCGCGAGCACGGCGTCGCGCTCGACGCCACCCTCGACGTCTTCTGCCACGTGCTCTTCGCCGCCGGGCGCCTCTGGCAGGTGACCGACCCCTCGTCGAGCGCCGCCGTCGGCGGGGGCATGTTCAACCTCGTGCGGCGCGAGACCTTCGACCGCTCGCCCGGCTTCGAATGGCTGCGCCTCGAGATCGCCGACGACGTCGCCCTCGGCCAGATGCTCAAGAAGAGCGGCGCGCGCCCCATCGTGGTCGACGCCACCGGCGCCGTCACCCTCGACTTCTACCGCACCCTCGGCGAGATGGCCTACGGCCTCGAGAAGTCGGGCTTCGCCATCATCGGCCGCTACAGCTACGCGCTGCTCGTGCTCTCGTGCGTGAGCGGCTTTCTCGCCGAGGCGGGCTTCTTCGCGGGCTTCGCGCACCCCGCCCTCTGGGTCAAGGCGCTCGCCGGCGCGACGCTCGCCGTCGCGTGCGTCACCAACGTCATCGGCGCCCGCTGGATGGGCAGGAGCATCCTGCCCGCGCTGCTCTTCCCCTTCGGCATGGCGTCGATGGCGGCGATGGCGCTGCGCTCGGGGTGGCTCGTGTGGCGCCGCGGCGGCGTCGCGTGGCGAGGCACCGTCTACCCCGTGCGCGAGCTGCGGGCGAACTCGCGCCTCACGCTGACGTAGCCACCCACACGCCCGCGCGA
>JBDHVF010000340.1:0-8173 GCA_039809605.1 Polyangiales bacterium
GCTGCGGGCGCGGCTGCGCGTCGAGCCCGACCCCGGCGTGCGCGCCAAGATCGAGCAGCAGCTCGGCGGCGCCGCGCCCGCACCCGCGGTCACGCCCGCGACCCTCCCCCGCGCGGGCGCCACGGTGGTCAGCCCCGCGCCCCAGAACGTCGCGCGTCGGGGCGTCACGCGCGCGCGCAGTCGTTGATCCTCGGGAGCCCGCTCACGTAGCATCGCCCCCGTCGCAGATGGAGGGTGGTGCTTCGATGAAGAGATTGCTTGGCGCGGCGGTGGCCGCGGGGGTGTTCACGGTCGCGTCGGCCGCGTCGGCGCAGAGCGGCGCGTCGCAGTCTGCGGTCGCGCTCAATGACACGGCGGCATCGCCCGCGCTGGCGCCGGCGCCGCAGTACCCGCGCTTCGGTCGCTCGACCGAGTACAGCCTGGGCTTCCGCACGTGGATGTTCATCGTCCCGTCGTGGATGGTCGGGCTCTTCGCGTCGGTCAACGACTGGTCGGGCGTGCTCAACGTGGCCGCGGGGCCCGAGTTCGTGCTGCGCCGCGGCGACCTCGACATCGTGGTGGGCCTCCAGTACACGGGCTTCCAGGCGCCCGTCGGGTACTTCCACGGCAGCAGCGAGCAGGACATCGCCACCGAGCGCGTCGACAGCAACCTCTGGGCGATCTACGGCAACGTGCTCTTCCTCTGGCACGTGCGCATCAACGACTGGTTCGAGTTCCAGCCCGGCGTGGGCATCGGCCTGGGCTACGTGGGCGGCACGCTCAACCGCACGCAGGTCTACCCCAGCGGCACCGGCGGCTACAACGAGTGCGACGCCATGCCGCCGCCCGGCGGCACGCCCCCGTTCCCCACGCGCGGCGGCTACTGCGACACCGCGAACAACCACTACCTCTACAACGACGGCACGCGCTACAGCGAGGGGCGGCTCACCGACAACGGCAACATCCCGCCGGTGATCCCGTGGATCTCGCTCCCCCACCTCGCGCTGCACTTCAGGCCGCACCGCAACGTCGACGTGCGCCTCGACGGCGGCTTCGCGCTCGTGGGCTTCTACACCGGCCTCGCCGCCCACTACGTGTTCTGACCACCTCCGCCCTGGCGCGCGCGGCGGCCACTGCCCGCGGTGTCATGGTGCGTCGCGCCCTTCGCAGCCCCTCCAATTCACGGCGCTTGCCGCGCTCGCGAGCGAGTCGCGCGGTGCGACGGACGCAACGCGTCCATGGGTGCGACACGGATGTCAGGTCGCCGCCCGCGACCTGCGGTCAGGCCGCCACGAGCCGCGCTGGAATCCCCTTGAAATCGTGGGTGTGATCGTGGTCAAAGGCGCGTGTCGAGAGCCCGGCACGGCCGTTGCGATGTTGGGAAGCGTCTCGCGAGCTGAACGCGGGCTCCTTCAGGTTTCTTTCGCACGCCCTCGAAGCACCGATTCCCGACGGCAATCTCGAAGCGGTGCACTCGTGGTGTGAAGCCTTGACCTTCTTCGCTTCAGCTTCCCTCTACGCTTGCTTGCAGGCGCCTGCAGCTTTCTTGCGTCTCCCTTCGCCTTCGCTTGCCGCGACCCCTTCATGTCCTTCTCGGTCGCCGGCCTTCGCCTCCTTCGCTTCGTGACTTCGGCTTCGGTTGTGTGAGCGCTTCCTCCCCCTCGGTCTCCCTTCGCTGATCTTTGTGGCTCTCGGGCACGCACCGTCTCCCGCGGTGCGTGCCCGTTGCCTTTCGAACATCCCCGAGCGTACGCCCATTCCCGCCCCCGCGCGATGCGGCGTGATCGCGGCGACCCTCCCGGTGTACCCTCGCGGCCGATGCGTGCGCCTGCGATCCTCGCCGGGTTGCTCGCCCTCACGGGGGCGTGCTGGAACTACCGCGATCAGCTCGAGCGCGCCGACGCGCACTACCACGCCCGGCGCTACGAGGCTGCGATCGTCAACCTCGAGGACCTCGAGCCGAGCGCGCAGCACCTCGACGCCTCGGAGCGCGCGCGCCTCGCGTTCGTGATGGGCATGAGCCACGCGCGCCTCGGCCACCGCGCCGACGCGCGGCACTGGCTCGCCGCCGCCCGCGAGATGACCGAGCACGGCGCGACGCTCCCCGCGGAGGACCGCGCCACCCTCGACCGCACCCTCGCCGAGGTCGACTGGGGCACTGGCCCGCGCGAGTCGAACGGTCGCGCGGAGGCCGCGCCGTCGGTGCCCTCGGGCACCGAGCCCGTCGACGCCACGCCCGCGGCCAACGCCTCGCGCGCGCGCTGACGATCGCCCTCGCGGCCGGGTCATTGCGAGAGTTACCCTCGCGGCTCCATTTCGCAGCCGAGGAGTCACCTCCGATGAGCACCCCGTCGATCGAGAGCGTGTTGAAGGAGTCACGGACCTTTCCCCCCGACGAGGAGTTCGCCTCGAAGGCCCACGTCTCGTCGCTCGCGCAGTACCGCGAGATGTACGAGCGCAGCCTCCGCGAGCCCGACGCGTTCTGGTCCGAGGCCGCCGCCGAGCTCCACTGGTTCACCGCCCATCACAAGGTGCTCGAGTGGCACCCGCCGCACGCGCGGTGGTTCCTCGGGGGCACGACCAACCTCGCGTACAACTGCCTCGACCGCCACCTCGACACCGCGCGCCGCAACAAGGCCGCGATCATCTGGGAGGCAGAGCCCGGCGAGACCCGCACGCTCACCTACCAGCAGCTCCACCGCGAGGTGTGCCGCTTCGCCAACGTGCTCAAGAAGCTCGGCGTGCGCGCCGGCGACCGCGTCGCGATCTACATGGGCATGGTGCCCGAGATCGCCGTCGCCATGCTCGCCTGCGCGCGCGTGGGCGCCACGCACACGGTGATCTTCGGCGGCTTCGCCTCCGACGCCGTGCGCGACCGCGTCAACGACGCCCGCGCCTCGCTCGTCATCACCTGCGACGGCGCGTGGCGCCGCGGCAACGTCGTGCCCCTCAAGCAGATCGTCGACGCCGCCGTCGCGCAGTGCCCGGCCGTGCGCCACGTGGTCGTCTACAAGCGCACCGGCGAGCGCGTGAACATGGAGCCCGGCCGCGACCACTACTGGCACGAGGTCATCGACGCCGTCAGCGCCGAGTGCGCCGCGACGCCCGTCGACAGCGAGCACCCGCTGTTCATCCTCTACACCTCGGGCTCGACGGGCAAGCCCAAGGGCGTGCTGCACACCACCGGCGGGTACATGGTCGGCACGTACCTCACGACGAAGTACGTCTTCGACCTGAAGGAGAGCGACACGTACTTCTGCACCGCCGACGTGGGCTGGGTCACGGGCCACAGCTACGTCGTCTACGGCCCGCTCGCCAACGGCGCCACGGTGCTCATGTACGAGGGCGCGCCGAACTTCCCCGACGCCGGGCGCCTCTGGCAGCTCTGCGAGCGCCACGGGGTCACCGTCTTCTACACCGCCCCGACGGCCATCAGGGCCTTCATGCGCTGGGGCGAGCAGTGGCCCATGAAGAGCGACCTCTCGTCGCTGCGGCTGCTCGGCACGGTGGGCGAGCCCATCAACCCCGAGGCGTGGATGTGGTACCAGCGCGTGATCGGCAACGCGCGCTGCCCCGTGGTCGACACGTGGTGGCAGACCGAGACGGGCGCCATCATGATCTCGCCGCTGCCCGGCGCCACGGCCACCAAGCCGGGCAGCGCCACGCTGCCCTTCTTCGGCGTCGAGCCCGACGTGGTGCGCCGCGACGGCACGAGCTGCGGGCCCAACGAGGGGGGCTTTCTGGTCATCAAGCGCCCGTGGCCCTCGATGCTGCGCACGGTGTGGGGCGACGACGAGCGCTACCGCAAGCAGTACTTCAGCGAGGTCGAGGGCGCGTACTTCACGGGCGACGGCGCGCGCCGCGATGAAGACGGCTACTTCTGGATCGTGGGGCGCATCGACGACGTGGTGAACGTCGCGGGCCACCGGCTCGGCACCGCCGAGATCGAGAGCGCGCTCGTGTCGCACAAGTCCGTCGCCGAGGCCGCCGTGGTGGGCCGCCCCGACGAGCTCAAGGGACAGGCCCTGGTGTGCTTCGTCACGCTGCGCCCGGGCTTCGCCGCGAGCCCCGAGCTCAAGGCCACCCTCGCCGAGCACGTCGCGCAGGAGATCGGCCGCTTCGCGCGCCCCGACGTGATCCGCTTCGCCGACGCGCTGCCCAAGACCCGCTCGGGCAAGATCATGCGCAGGCTCCTCAAGGAGATCGCCGGCGGCGCCGAGGCCAAGGGCGACATGACCACGCTCGAAGACATCGCCGTGCTCGCGGCGCTGCGCGCCTCCGACGAGGAGTGACGCTCGCACTCCCCGCGGGCGCCCCGCCGTGGTAGAGGGCGCCTCGCGAGGAGATCTCATGGCCGACGGCACGAGCTACTACGTTCACCCGAGCGCCATCGTCGACGAGGGCGCGACGATCGGCGAGGGCACCAAGGTCTGGCACTTCTGCCACGTGATGCCCGGCGCGGTGATCGGGCGCCGGTGCTCCTTCGGGCAGGGCTGCTACGTCGGCAACCGCGTGCGCCTCGGCGACAACGTGCGCGTGCAGAACAACGTGAGCCTCTACGACGGCGTCACCCTCGACGACGACGTGTTCGTGGGGCCGAGCGCGGTCTTCACCAACGTGGTCAACCCCCGCGCGGCCTTCCCCCGCAAGGACGAGTACCGCGACACGCGCGTGGGGCGCGGGGCGTCGATCGGCGCCAACGCCACGATCGTGTGCGGCCACGACATCGGCGAGGGGGCCTTCGTGGCCGCGGGCGCCGTGGTGACGAAGACCGTGCCCGCGTTCGCGCTCGTGGGCGGCGTGCCCGCGAAGATCATGGGCTGGGTCTGCCGCTGCGGCGTCAAGCTCACGCCCACGCTCTCGTGCCCGGCCTGCGCGCGCAAGTACGCGCGCGCGGGCGACGGGCTCGCCGAGGCCGGGGCCTAGCCCCCTTCGGGCTTCGCCGCCGGGCTGATCGACGCCCGCGAGGCCGCGTGCTCGAGGGTGCGCAGCCGCTCGTCGACCTCGCGGAAGCGCTCGGCGAGCGTGCGCACGAAGGCGCCCATCCACGTGTGCAGCCCGAGCGCCTCGGAGAGGGCCTCGCGCGTGACGACCTTCACCGTGGTGGGCTCGAGGGCCTCGACGGTGGCCGAGGTGGGGCGCGCGGTGAACACGGCCATCTCGCCGAACACGTCGCCGGGGCCCATCTCGCGCAAGGGCACGCGCTCGCCGTCGCGGAGCTTGTAGGCCACGCAGCGGCCCGACACGATGACGTAGGCCGCGTGGCCCTCCTGCCCCTCGACGATGACCCGCTCGCCGGGGGCGAAGGTCTGCTCGGGGGCGCGCTCGTCGCCGCGCAGAAAGCGCTCGACGTCGCGCTTCATGTCGGTGACCGACGCGTAGCGGTCGGCGGGGTCGCGGGCCATGGCGCGCATCGCGATGCGCTCGAGGGCGGCGGGCGGCTGGCGCTCGGGCGCGGCCGTCGAGGGCGGGGTGACGGCGGCGGTGATGGCGCGGTAGAGGATCGCCACGAGGTTGGGGCCCTGGTGCGGCGGGCGCCCGGCGAGGATCTCGTAGAGCACCGCGCCGAGGAGGAACACGTCGGTGCGCTCGTCGACGCCGGGCTCGTAGCGCAGCGCCTGCTCGGGGGACATGTACGCGGGCGTGCCCATGGGGCCGCGCGCGGCGACGGGCTGGCCGGGCGCGGGCGTGATGCGGCTGCGCGAGAGGATCTTCGCGATGCCCCAGTCCATCACGTAGACCTGCCCGAAGGAGCCCACCATGATGTTCTCGGGCTTGAGGTCCCTGTGCACGACGCCCTTGCTGTGCGCGAAGGCGACGGCGTCGCAGACCTTGAGGAAGATGCCGAGCACCTCGTCGAGCACAGCGGGCGACCAGGGCGGCGTCGGGAGCGTGCGGAGGTGGGCCGAGAGGGTGTGGCCCTGCACGAGCTTCATCGCGAGGCAGGGCGAGGCGTCGGGGGCGCGCGCGAGCAGGTGCACGGGCACGATGTTGGGGTGGTCGAGCTGCGCGGTGATGCGGGCCTCGTCGATGAAGCGCTGGAGGGCCGCGGGGTCGCTCGCGAGGCGCGGCGAGACGATCTTGACGGCCACGTGGCGCTCGAGGTCGGCGTCCCACGCGTCGCGCACCGAGCCCATGCCGCCGCGGGCGACCTCGCCGCGGTCGCGGTAGGGCGCGGCGAGGGGCACGGCGTCGGGCGGCGGGGTGTCGTCGACGAGGCCGGGGCCGGAGTCGACGGTGTGCGCGAAGGCCAGCGTCGAGAGCAGCTCGCGGTCGATCGGGTCGGGCTCGCTCATGCGCCGGGGAGACCATACCGCACCGGGCGCCCGGTGCGGAATGGCCGACCTCGCGTCGGGCGCTCAGCGGATCTTGATGCGAAGGGCGTAGCGCAGGCGCACCTGGCTCTCGGAGTAGACCAGGTACTCGCTGTGGGTGAACGAGCTCTTCTGCCACTGCTTCTGCTTGATGGGCGCGCCCTGCGGCACGACGACCTTCTTGCCCTCGAAGGTCCACTCGATGTTGTGGTCGGGGTCGGGCTCGGTGTGCCCGCGCGCGACGATGCTGTCGAAGCCCTTGGGGGGCTGGCGCAGCGACGAGTCGTCCTGCCAGATCGAGTGCTCCTTGCCGAGCGCGACCTCGGCCAGGAACATGATGGCCGTGTCGCCCGAGGGCCCGATGTACTGGATCGACTTGCCGTTCTCCGACGCGAAGTAGATGCCGCGCCCGACGCGGCCGCCCGAGTGCGGCATGATGCGCAGGCCCGTGCCGAGGATGGCCGCCACGACGGCGACGTTGGTGCCGTGCCAGAGGAGCTTGCGCTCGGCGATGGTGTCGTGCGCGGAGAAGCGCGAGCCCTCGCCCTGCCGGTCGAGCCGGAACACGTCGACGATCGACGGCTTGTAGTAGTGGTTCTTGTCCTTGGTCGAGTCGAGGTAGCGCGAGATGAACGCGAACTCGTCGCTCTTCGGGTCGACGTAGTCGAGGTTGCACTTGAGCGTGCCGTAGTTGGCGTCGAGGGGGTTCGGCAGCAGCTCCGACGGGGCCTTCTCCTCGGCCTTCTTCTCGAGGCCGAGGGCCACCTCGATGTCGGCGAGCACGTTGAGCATGTCGCGCTTCTTCTGCAGCGTCTCGGGCGAGCTGATCACCGGCGGCTTGCGGCGGCCGAAGTCGTGCGGGATCACCGTGTAGAAGAGCGACGTGGCGTTCATGAGCGCCGTGGCGTTGTTGGCGTTCATCGCCTTCTCGACCTCGTCGAGCGCGTCGAAGCCCTTGGCCACCTGCGACTTCGAGAGCTGCCCGAGCGGCATCTTGCGGACGTCGATCTCGTACGACGCCATCGCGCTCGTGAACATGTTCTTGTCGAAGATCAGCTTGACGAAGTTCTGCAGCTCGGGCGCGAGCGCCGAGGGCGCGTACACGGGCTTCGGCGGCGCCGCCGCGGCGGGCTTCGCGGCCGCGAGGTCGGCGAGCTTCTTCTCGGTCTCGGCCTTCTTCGAGGTGTCGGCCTCGGTGTCGATCTCGATCAGCGTGTACTTGCCGGCCTTGGCCTTGAAGTTCTTGCGGTCCTCCCAGGAGTTCGAGGTCTTGTCCTTGAACTTCGCCGAGAACTCCTTGACGGCCCCGTCGGGCGTCGAGAACGGGCCCTTGAGCGCGTTCTGGCCCGGCTCGCCCACGCGGCCCCAGCGGTTCCACGCGTAGTACTTGCCGCCCTTCTCGAGCACCTGGATCACGTAGAACTTGTTGTTGTTCGCGCCGATGTTCGTCTGGTTGAGCATCGCGTTGTAGTCCCCGTGGACCGTGTATTGCGACGCGCCGGGGCAGTGAGAGTCGACCTCGATCGCCATGTACCGTGTGCCTCCTTCGGTGGGCGCAAAAGGAGCCACAGGAGCCCCGCGCCCGTCAATCGCGCCCGGACGTTTTGTGTCACCTACGCGGACGCCACCGCGCGCGGCGTGACGACGACGTCGGGCTCGAGCTCCGCGAGAGAGAGCACCACGGCGCCGGGCACGGAGTCTTCGAGCGCGGCGCGCACATACCAGCGCACCGCCGCGTCGGTGACGATCACCGGCGCGCGGTCGTCGCCCGCCGCGGCGCGCACCGCCGACGCGAGGTCGTGGGCGAGCTCGCCGGCCGGGGCCTCCCACGGGCGCCGCGCGGCGTGGTCGCGCAGGGCGTCTTCGATCACCGGGTGCAG
>JBDHVF010000341.1:0-8163 GCA_039809605.1 Polyangiales bacterium
GCCGGGCACCACGGTTCGGCGACGGCACCTCTGGAGCAACGCGTAGCCCCGCGAAGCGGGGCGGCCGCACGATATTGACCGGAGTGAGGCGGTGAAACCGAGCCCAGGGAGCTACGCCGAACTCCGGCACGAGCACCGCGTATCACACGCGTCGGGCCCCAGCTCTAGAAGCGCCCGAGCACGCCGAGCTGCGCGCCGAC
Organism: Polyangiales bacterium; assembly: GCA_039809605.1. Lineage (GTDB taxonomy): Bacteria > Myxococcota_A > Polyangia > Polyangiales > CAISKJ01. The sequence continues at coordinate 201 of JBDHVF010000341.1, forward strand.
GACGAACTGGCGCAGCGCCCCCTCGCCCTGCGTCTCGGTGGTGACGCCGGCCACCGTGGCGCGGCTCGTCGAGGTCGCGTGGCCCACCAGCGGCAGGTCGGCCACGACGCCCAGCGAGAACGCGAAGTGGTCGTCGACCGCGAGCGTGAGCGTGGGCTCGAGGTCGACCCACAGGGGCACGTACGTGGCCTCGGCGCTCGCGCTCGACGCGTGCACGTACGCGACCGTGACGCCCGCGCGGGGCCAGAACGCGAGGCGCCGCGAGAGCGGGAGCACGTAGCCCACGCGCGGCGCGAGCCCCACGCCGCGCACCGAGGCGTCGCCGTCGTCGCTCCACGCGAAGAACGCCGCCGCGCCCACGGAGAGCCTCGGCGTGAGCTCGTAGTCGACCGCGAGGCGCGGCGAGAGCGCGGCGGGCAGGAGCGCGCTCTGCCCCACCGACGCCGCGTAGCCCACGCCGAAGAAGTTCACCGAGACGCGGTCGGAGCGCTCCTCCGTGGTGGTGGTCACGCCGCGCGTGGTGAGGTCGGTCGAGGAGGAGGCGAGGCTCCACGTGACGCCCACGGCGCGCTCGAGGCTCACGCGGAGCCGCTGCGCCGACGCGTCGGGCGTGAACGCGATCGCCGCGAGGGCCGCGAGGCGCGATGGCTTCATGGCCGCGCGTTGTTCAACGCCCCGGCGCGGCGGTCAATGGCGAAGCGCAGCTCACCCGCCGAGCGCGAGGCGCACGTCGTAGGCGCCGTGCGGCACGTAGGCGAAGTACATGAGCACGGCCTTGGAGCCCGCGCGCACCGGCATCCCCGCGTGCACGCTCGCGGGGTCTTCACGTCCGTCGGGCAGGAGGCTCGTCCACGCGACGAGCCTCCCCCTCCGCGGCGAGACCGCGACGGGCTCGGGCGACGCCGCGGGAAAGGCCGTCTCGCCTCCCTCGACGCCGTCGAGCAGGTGCACGAGCGCGGTCACCGCGAGGCGCCCGTCGCCCGAGTCGTACGCGTCGCAGTGGGGCGGGTGCGCCTCGCCCTCGCCGTAGTGCCTGAAGCGAAAGGTCCCCTCGCCCGCGCTGGTGACGCCCGTGGCGCGCGTCACGCGGTCGGCGATGCGCGCGAGCGCGGGCGTGGCGCGGGCGGGCACCTCGGCGACGAAGCCCGAGCCGTCCCACCCGTAGTGGTGCGCGTGCGCCGCCACGGAGCCCTCGTCGCCGAAGAACGCCAGCGCCGCGTCGATGTCGTCGCCGTCGAGAAAATCATCGGCGACCCAGAGCTGGGGCGCCTCGGCGACGCGCGTCGGCGCGGGGAGTCGTTCGTCGAGCGTGCGCATGGTGGGCTCCGTGACGGCCGCGCGCCCGGCGTCAGCCGCGCTTCCTGTCCTGCTCGGCGAGGCCCGCGCGCACGCCGGTGCGAACGGTGAGCTCGCGCTCGGCGTCCTTGCGGGCGAAGAAGGGGACGGTCACTTCGGGCTTCTGCGTCTCGGTCTTCTTGTCCATGGTGCCTCTCCTGTGGTGAGCGCCGTCGTGGCGCGACGGAGCCTTTTGCGATGGCCGTGCCGCGCTCGTCACGGCTTGAAATACGGTGGTTTCGACGGTTCGCTCGCATGGCACGAGCGCGCCGCGGGTGGCACGGTGCCAGGCACGCCCCTCACGCGGGCACCCTCGGCTCGGCGCGCCCGAGCAGCAGGTCTGCGACGGCGCCCGAGATGTCGAGGCCCGCGTGTCGCTCGACGTGATCGAAGAACGACACCGAGTTCACCTCGAGCAGCACCCAGCGCCCGTCGCGCGTGCGCACGACGTCGGCCGTGGCGAAGTTCAACCGCAGCCGGTCGAGCACGCGCAAGAGCCCCTCGCGCACGCGGCCCGGCATGTCGTCGTACCCGCGGTACGCCGCGACGAGCGAGGGGTCGGTGCGCACGTCGACGACGTCGCCGGGGTCGACGGCGGCGACGAAGACCTCGCGGCCCACCACCGTCACCCGCAGCTCGAGGGCCTTGGCGAGCTTCTCTTGAAAGATCATGGGCGCGAGGCGCAGGCCCTCCATCGCGTCGAGGTCGCTGGGCGTGACCTCGGTGGTGGGCATGGGCGCATCGCCGACGCTCACGGAACCGCTCTCGACGAGCTTGCACACGGCCCCGCCCGGCTGCGCGCGCACGAAGGCCCTCGCGGCGCCGGGGTCGTTGGTGACGAGCGTGCGGGGCGTGTCGAGCCCGAGGCGCGCGGCGAGCTGCTGCACGCGGGTCTTCGAGCCCGTCCCGTCGAGCACGTGCACCGGGTCGAGCACGAAGCCCTCGACGCACGAGAGGGCGGCGGTGAGCGCGGCGGTCGCCTGCGCCTCGCACGCGGCGCGGTGGTCGTCGCGCATGCCCTCGGGCAGTGACGCAGGCCCCCACGCGTGGCGCACCCAGTACGAGCGCGCGGCGGTGAGGTCGACGTCGCCGAGCGAGGCGCGCGTGAGGGTTCCGTCGAGGTCGAGGCGGAGCGGGAGGCCGTCGGGGTAGCCCGCGGTCGACGCCACGCAGAGCGTCGCGCCGCGCGCTTCGAGGGCCGCGCGCACGAGCGCGATACAGGGGTCGGCCTCGGGGTCGGCCGAGAACACCACGACACGGTCACGCATCACGACGCGCCTCCCGCTCGCTCCGTCAGCCGCGCTTGTTCTGCTCTTCCCTGAGGCCGGCCTTGAGGTTCGTGCGCACGACGAGCTCGCGCTCGGCGTCCTTGCGCGCGAAGAAGGGGACGGTCGCTTCGGGCTTCTGCGTCTCGGGCTTCTTGTCCATGGTGTCTCTCCGGGTGGTTGAGGGATCGCTCGCGGAGTGATGTCTCCGCGCGCGTGCCGTGTACGTACCTGCGTTTCGGATGGATGCGATGTTCGGGTCTACCCGAGGCAGGGCCGAGGGTTCGCGTGAGGAGCGCTCGCCACGCCCGCGGCGCGGAGACGTTTGCAGGGAGCGTGCTCGCGAGGGGATCGCGCGAAGGGGCGCGAGCGCGTGGGGGTCGCGAGCGAGCGGTGGCGAGGTGTTGTGCGGATCGCCGCACAGGTCGTGCGGCGGGGCGCGCACTCGCTACCCGGTCATTCTGCCCGAGCGGAAGACGTGATCCATGAGCTGGTCGAGCTCGGCGAGCGCCCTCCTCGCGGGGTCGGTCGCGAGCGACTGGAGCGCGGCCTTGATCTCGCCGAGCGCGCGCATGTGCGCGAAGAGCTGCAGGTCGCTGATGGGCGCGCCCGAGGTGAGCGTGGCCTTGATGCGCTGCACCTCCGCGAGCAGCGCGTCGAGGCCGACCTCCATGCCGCCCGCGCGGCGCGCGTCGGGGTGCTGGCGGAACCACCCGTCGAGCACCGGGGCGACGATGCCGTCGAGGATCTCCGCCTGCTCCAGCGTGTTCCACGTGTGCTTGAGGATGAACAGGTCGCTGATGTCGGCCGCGGGGCGGCCGTCGAAGTACGCGCTCGCCGCCATGAGCTTCAAGAGCTTCACCACGCGGCGGTCGGAGAGCGACACGCCCTCGGCGCGGATCTGGAACACCAGGGACTTGTACGTCGCCATCAGCTCGTCGCTGATCGTCATGCGACGCGCGATCTCGGCGCGGGCGCCGAGGATCTCCTTCGCGGTGGTGAACGCCTCCTGCGGGGGGCGGTTGACCAGGCGCTCGAGCTCGAGCTGCACGCCGCGGTTGATGAGCTCCTGAAAGTGGTACGCGTCGAGGTGGTCGCTGCGAACGCGCAGGAGGAAGCGGTCGAAGATCGCCTGGAGGCTCTCGTCGGCGGGCACCTCGTTCGAAGCGCCGAAGACCGAGAGCAGCGGCACGTCGACCACCGTGCCTCCGTTGTTGAACTTGCGCTCGTTCAAGATGGTGAGCAGCGCGTTCAGGATCGCGCTGTTCGACTTGAAGATCTCGTCGAGAAAGACGATCTCGGCCTCGGGCATCATGCCCTCGGTGCGACGGCGGTAGGTGCCCTGACGGAACGCAGGGATGTCGACCGGGCCGAAGAGCTCGTTGGGCTCGGTGAAGCGCGTGAGCAGGTACTCGAAGTACTTGCTGTCGATCGAGCGCGCGAAGGTGCGCACCAGGGCGCTCTTGGCCGTGCCGGGCGGGCCGATGAGCGCGATGTGCTCCCCGGCGAGCACCGAGAGCACCATCAGGCGCACGGTCTCCTGCTTGCCGAGGAACTGGGCCTCGAGCGACCGGGCCATCGCCCGGAGCCTCTGAACGAGCGGCGTTGTCACGTGCGGACCTCCACCGCGCCTGCGCGCCCGAGCAGCGGCGCGGAGGGCGGATCTTTCGGGAGAGAGCGGTTCGGGTCGATGGGCAGCGCGCGCTGCACGAGCTCCTGCGGCAGCCCCACGATGGCCGCCGTGCGCGCGTACCCGAGGCGCGCGTACGCGTCGAACGCGAGCGGCTGCGAGGCGAGCGGCGCCCCCTGCGCGGCGCCCGTCGCGCCCGCCTGAGGGCGGGCCTCGGGGGCCGTGGGGCGCGCGGAGAGCGCGTCCATCACCGCGAGCTCGAGGTGAAACTGCAAGAGGAGCCGCGCCGCGCCCGACGGCAGCGACGCGCGCGCCGCCGCCAGCGTGGCCTGCTCCACCGCGCGCAGTGCGGCGGTGCCCCGCGCGAGCAGCGCGCGCTGCGCGGCACCTCGAAGCGCCGGGTCGGCGAGGGCGTTCACACCCGGCGGCGTCCACGTGAACGCGAAGGCCTGCGGCCGGTCGGCGAGCGCGAGGTCGGTCAGCGGCGAGAGCGCGAGGGCCGCGCGCGCCACGCTCACGAGGTCCGACGACTCGTCGTTGTCGTCGACGTCGAGCGCCGAGAGCAGGTCCATGAGCGCGACGCTGGTGCGGTCCTCGCGCACGCGACGGAGCCTGGGCCACGCGACCAGCGCGGTCGGGGGCGCGACGCCCACGAAGTCGGCGTAGCCCGCCCAGAAGCTCACGTGCGTGTCGACCCTGCGCAAGCGCAGGAGGCCCCCGAGCACGCCGTGGCGCTGCGCGACCTCGGCGCGCGTGTGCGGCGCGTTCGCCCACTCGAGCAGCGCGACGCTCCACTGCCGCGCCTTGCGGCGCAGGCCCGCGCGCCCCTTCGCCTCGGGGTGCGTCATCGACAGGAGGTTGTGCCACGCGGCCGCGAGCGCGAGCGTGTCGAGCGGCAGGCCGTCGGCCGAGCCCACCGGGCCGAGCTTCGCGAGGCGCGCGCGGGCCGTCTCGGCGATGCGCGTGACGAGCGTGGCGTCGAGGTCGGCCGGGCGCGCCCACGTCGCGAGCACGCCGGGGCCGATGAGGTCGCGCACCTCGACGCGGCCGCCCATCACCAGCGGCCCGACGAAGCGCGACACGAACTCGTGGTACGAGCCGTAGTCAGCCACCCGACGCGCCCCCCCGGGGCCCCGGCTCGTTCGTCGACGTCGTCGCGTCGAGCGCCGCGGGCGAGACGCGCGGCGGCGGGGCCTCTCCGCGCGCGCCCGGCGACATGATGCCCGTGAGCACGCCCGGCGGCGTGGGCCAGAGGTCGGGCAGCGGCAGGTCGGCGTCGAGCGGCGGCGCGATGAGCACGTCTTCCATCACGGGCACGTCGGCCAGGAGCACCCGCGTCGCGGGCGTGAACGCGCTCTGCGGAATGGCCGTGATGGGCGTGCGGTCGCCCGTGACGAAGAGCCTCGCGTCGCCCGGCGCGCGCGCGAGCTGGCGCAACACGTCGGGCGGAATGGGCGGAGAGAGACCCCAGCCCAGGGGCACGAGCACGTTCTCGCCGAGGTCTTCGTAGAGCACCCCGAGGGGCACCACCGACGCGGCGTCGTGGCCGTAGAGGTAGATCGTCGTCTCGGTGAAGGCCACGTGGATGCGGTTGAGCATCGCGGGCGGGAGCACCGAGAGCATGCGGCCGAGCGTGTCCTGCTCGCCGAGGGGGATCACCGCCGCGGCCACTCGCTTCGGCGCGCTGCCCGTGGGCACGAGCTTGAGCGGCAGCGAGAAGCTCGACGTGACGCCCGAGGTCTTGACGTTCTCGATGGTGGCGGGCGACGTGGCGACGAGGCTCGTCACCGTCTGCACGTCGACGAAGGGAGGGCGCACCGGCAGGGTGATGGCCCCGTCGCCGCCCGCGCGAAAGATCACCATCTCTTCGCTGCCGAAGAGGGGCGCGCAGGCCGAGAGGGGGATGGGGTGGCGGTGCCCGAACTCGACCACCGCGCGCTCTCCGTCGGGCACGAACAGCCGCACGCCCGGCAGCGAGCGCAGCAGGCTCACGAAGCGCTGCGCGGGCTGCGCGAGCTGCAGGAGCCACGCGCGCTCGACCACGTCGCTCGTGCCTCCGCGCTGCCACTCGACCACGGCCACGCGGGCGGGCACGGCCCAGCGCGCGAGGTAGCCCACCACGCTGTCGCCGAGGCCCGTGCGCACGAGCGCGTAGAGGGTGCGCGGGCTCTCGATGCGGGCTCGCGGCACGGCCACGGGCGCGAGGCGGAGCAGCAGGTCGCGCAGCGCGAGCTCTTTGTCGACGCGGTACGCCTGCGCGAAGCGGTCGTGGTAGAGCCCGAGGTCGCCCGGGTCGTCGAGGAGCTGCGCGATGTCGTAGCCGAAGGGCGCCTGCGCGTCGCGGTACTTGACGAAGTGGCGCCCCGAGCCGGTGAACACCATGGCGCCCACGAGGCGCGCGATGGCGGCGAGGCGGTCCATGCGGTGCGACGAGCTGGACTGAACCTCGATGACCATCTCGCGCGTGCGCAGCGGAGAGATCACCTGCACGATGCGCAGCGAGTCGAGCAGCTCGTCGAGGGCGCCCTCCTCGCCCGCGGCGCGGAGGAAGGCCACCAGGCGCTCGAGCGAGGGCACGAGCACGACGCCGACGGGCCCGAGGGCGACGCCGCGGGTGTCAGGCCCGAGGCCCGGCGTACGGAACCGACTCTGATGCTGCGCGACGCGCTCGATCACGGGAGGGGCCGCGACCGTACCCCCTCCGGGGGTGGCTTTTCAACGACGGAGCGCGGCCTGCGTGGGCGTCGCGCGCTCGGTGCGGCCCGAGGCGCGCTCGACGAAGAACGCCACCGCGGCGCCGAGCGCGAGCCCCGCGCCCACGCCCAGAAAGATGTCGGAGCGGTTCGAGAGCGTCACCTGATCCTCGCACGCGCGGCAGTCTTCACCCGCCGCGCGAAGGGCGAAGAAGCCCGCCACGCCCAGCGAGGCGACGCCCAGCCCCGCGAGCACCGCGCTCGCGATGTGGGGCGTCGGCCGCGTCACGTAGCGCGTCGCGGGTCGAAACGTCGGGAACACCGTGGCGGTCTCTCCCTCGCGCACGTGCACCCGCGCCGACCACTCCTGCGCGCCGTCGGCGGTGACCCTCACCGCGTGGTCGCCCGTCGCGACGCGACGCGCCTCGGAGAGCGCCGCGGAGGAGAGCTGCTCGCCGTCGAGAAAGAGCCGGAGGTTGTGCGGCGAGCCGTCGATCTGAAAGCGCACGCGCGAGCCCTCGCTCTGTCGTCTCCTCGCGGCGGCCTGGTGCTCGACGAGGCCGCGGAGCGCGCGGATCGAGCGCTCGACCTCGGCGCGGTCGGGCGGGTCGACCTTGTCGCGGAGGTATCGCTGGTAGTCGCCCACGGCGCCCTCGTAGTCGCCCGCGAGCTCCCTCGCGCGGGCGAGGTTGTACCAGACGTCGGCGTCGGGCGCGGCGCGGTACGAGAGCTCGAACTCGTGGATGGCCGTGAGGTAGTCGTGCGTCCTGAAGGCTTCCATGGCCGCGCGCACGTGCCGCTGCGCCTCGGCCACGCGCTCGCCCGCGGGGGGAGGCGTCGCCGTCTGCGCGAGGGCGAGCGACGGCGCGGTGAAGATCGTGAGCACGAGCCCGATCGCGCGCCGCGAGGTCACGGCCGCGACGGTATCACACGATCTTCAGGTCAAGCTGTTCGCGCTGGCGCCGGGTAGTGGTCCGTGTTGAGCGCGGGTGGTGAGGTTTGCCGTCGCGACGAAAGTGGCTGTGCCAGAGCACCATGAC
>JBDHVF010000342.1:0-8160 GCA_039809605.1 Polyangiales bacterium
GGGCGCCCCCCACGCGAGGCGCGCGAGCGGACCGAGCGGCGTGGTGAGGGCGGCCACGAGCACGAGGCGCGTCGGGGGCACGCGCACGGCGAGGAGGATCGACGCCGCGCCGTACACCAGCATCGCGAGGGTGACGGGCGCCGCCCCGAGGCCGCCGAGCACCGCGAAGGCCGCGAGCGAGATCGACCACGCGAGGTCGTCGGCGAGGGTCCAGTGGGCCTCGCGCCCCGCCCACGCCGTCGCGGCCGTCGACGACACGACCGCGGCCGCGCCGAGCAGCACGGGGAACACCTCGGCGGGCGCGAGCACGGGCCCGAGCTGCGGCGCGACCCACGCGACGAACGGCAGCGCGAGCGCGCACGCGGCCAGGGCCACCAGGGTCAGGCGTCGTTGGCGCGCGCGCCGCACGTCGAGGAGCACCGAGAGCATCGGTGCCGAGGAGCCTACCTCCGCCGGGCGCGGCGCGGTAGCGCGCGCCTCAATCGGGCTGGAACATGCCCTGCGAATCGTTATCGCCCAGGTAGATGTTGTTCGCGCGGTCGAAGGTCGCCGCGCCGAAGGCGTTGACGGCGATGGCGATCGCGAGGAGGGCCACCCAGGTGCGCCCGACCCTGCGCCCCGTGACGGCGATCAAGGCCACCAGAAAGAGCGCGTAGTCGTTGCTGAAGCGGTAGCCGAACTGCACCCAGCCCGAGTTCTGGTAGAAGAGGTCGATCGCGGCGATCACCGCGGCCGTCACCCCGAGCGACCACGCGAGGTCGGTGCGGCGGGCGGGCCGCGCGAGCTCGAGGTAGTGCGGGGTCGTCACCCACAGCGCCAGGCCGTGCCGCGAGATCTGCACGAAGGGCGCGGCGCGCGTGGCCCACGGCAGGAGCGCCAGGGCCACGGCGAGGTTGCGCGAGAGGTAGTGGTAGTTGAAGAGCCCCCAGCGGTTGATGCGCGCCTGCCAGCGGATCTGGAGGTAGCGGTAGCCCGGGTCGGTCCACGAGTCGAAGCGCCGCTTGTTGAGCAGCATGTAGAGGGCGATGAAGGCCAGCACGGGCAGGGCGAAGCGCGCGACGGGCTTCGCGGCGGCCCTCCAGTCGGTGCGGGCGACCCAGCGCCACGCGCGCGTGAGGGGCGAGACCTCGAGCGAGCCTTCGTCTTCGGCCGCGGGGGGTTTGCGGTGCGTGCGCAGCGCCTCCATGCCGAAGAAGAGCGCGCCGAAGAGCATCGAGGTGCGCGTGTGGAACATCAGCCCGAGGAGCGCGCCCGCGAGGGCCGGGCGCTCGCACTCGACGGCGGCGATGAGGTACGCGGCCCCGAGGGCGCAACCGACGACGTGCGCCACGAACCAGACCGAGCCCTGCACGGCGGTGAAGAAGTAGACCGAGCCGAAGGCGAAGAGGGCCGTGAGGGCGAGGTTCTCGCGCCACGAGCGCGCCGAGAGCCCCTTGCGGGAGAGCTTTTCGAAGAAGAGGTAGAGCAGCGCCGGGGCGAGGCCCGCGAGCAGCACGTCGACGATGCGGTTGGGAAAGTTCCTCCCGAACGCCGCGACGAAGGGCATGTAGAGCACCGCGGGGAACGACGGGAAGGCCACGAACCACCGGTCGTTGTAGCGGGCCCAGTCGTTCCCTCCGCCGCCGGGCGGGCAGGTCTCGCCGGGCGCGACCACGCCCGGGTCGCAGCGCACCGAGAGGGTGCCGTGCAGGTACGCGTCGGCGAGGTAGGCGAAGTGGTTGTCGGGCGAGTGCTCGCGCAGCCTCGCGCCCGCGAAGAGCGCGTACACCACCGCGGCCACGACGTACACGGCCAGCGCCACGCGGCGCGCGTCGGGTCGCCCTGGCCGCGCCCCATCGGTGATCGAAGTCATGGCGCGCGTGTATACCGGCGACCGATCGCGCGAGGCAATCACCACGCACCTTGACTGACGCTGCGAGGCACCCTACACGGGCCGGGCGATGCCAGCCACACGCGAAGCCCTGCTCGAAGCCGTCTCCAAGGTCGTCGACCCGGTCGTCCAGAAGTCCCTCGGGGAGCTTCGCGCGGTGCGCGACGCGGCCGTCGACGGCGACGGGGCGCGCGTCTCGCTCGACCTGCTCTCGCCCGCGTCGGCGGCCAACGAGAAGATCCTCGCCGACGTGCGCGCCGCGGTCGAATCCCTCGGGTTCAAGCGCGTCGACCTGCAGGTCGGCTCGGCGGTGCGCACGCGGCAGGTGGCGGGCGACGACCCTTGCCCCGAGGTGCGCAACGTCATCCCCGTGATGTCGGGCAAGGGCGGCGTGGGCAAGAGCACCGTGGCGGCCAACGTCGCGCTCGCGCTGCACCGCGCGGGGGCGCGCGTGGGCCTGCTCGACGCAGACATCTACGGCCCCAGCGTGCCGACGATGATGGGCATCATGGGCAGGCCCATCTCGCGCGACGGCAAGGCCATCGAGCCCCTCGAGCGCTTCGGCATGAAGATCATGTCGATCGGGTTCATGCTCGAAGACCCGCGCACCGCGGTGGTGTGGCGCGGGCCGATGATCCAGGGCGCGCTCCAGCAGTTCTTGAAGGACGTCGCCTGGGGCAAGCTCGACTACCTCATCCTCGACCTGCCGCCGGGCACGGGCGACGTGGCCCTCACGCTCTTTCAACGGCTCAAGGTCACGGGCGCGGTGATCGTCACCACCCCGCAGGACGTGGCCCTCATGGACGTCTACAAGTCCGTGAGCATGTGCCAGAAGCTCAACGTGAACGTGCTCGGCGTCGTGGAGAACATGTCGTACTTCATCGACTCCGCGGGGGTGCGCCACGAGATCTTCGGCCGCGGCGGCGGCGCGCGCATCGCCGAGTTTGCCAAGGCCCCGCTGCTCGGCCAGGTGCCCATCGACTCGCTCGTGCGCGAGTGGGGCGACAACGGCACGCCCGTGGTGCAGGCCGCCCCCGCGAGCCCCGCGGCGAAGGCGTTCAAGGAGATCGCCGAGCGCCTCGCCGACCGCGTGACCGCCGAGCTCTTCGAGCAGTACGGCGGCGTCGCGCCGACCGAGGGCCCCAAGCGCCTCCCGATCCTGCGGTAGCGCCGTCCACGGCGATTTCCGCGCGGCGCGCTGGTAGGCTACGCGCCCTCCGCCGATGCCCACGCTACGCCGACCCACGGTCACGCTCCATTACGACGACACCGGCCCGCGCGACGCGCCCGCGGTGCTGCTCACGCACTCGCTCCTCTGCGACCGCACGATGTTCTCGCACCTCGCCGAGGACCTCGCGCGCACCCACCGCGTGCTCAACCTCGACCTGCGCGGCCACGGCCTCTCGACGCCCGCCGCGCGCGGCTACTCGCTCGACGAGCAGTGCGACGACCTGCCGGCGGTGCTCGACCACGCGGGCGTCGCGCGCGCCACGCTCGTGGGGCTCTCGATGGGCGGCATGCTCTCGATGCGCGTCGCGGCGTTTCACCCGAGGCGCGTCGCGGCCCTGGCGCTGCTCGACACGAGCGCCGAGCCCGAGGCCGCGTTCAACCGCGCGCAGTACATGGCCCTCGCCGGGGCCTTCCTCGCCTTCGGGACGCACCCGGCCATCGAGGCCCGCGTGCAGCCGCTGATGTTCAGCGACGACTTCATCGCGCGCGCGCCGGCCGAGGTCGAGCGGCTCTTCGCCGTCGTGCGCGCGGCGCGCCGCGAGGGGCTCTTTCAGGCCGTGCAGGCCGTGGCGATGCGCGGCGATTTCTCGCGCGAGCTCGGCATGATCCGCGTGCCCACCATGGTGCTCGTCGGCGCCGACGACCGCGCCACGCCGCTCTTTCGCGCGCAGCGCATCGTCGAGGGCGTCGACGGCGCCACGCTCGACGTCGTGCGCGCCGCGGGGCACCTGAGCACCATCGAGCAGCCCGAGCTCACCACCCGCGCGGTGCGGGCCTTCCTCGAGCGCCTCGAGGCGCAGGCGTAGGGCGCTCCCCATGCCGTACGCGCTGGCGGTGCTGGTGGCGGGCTCGGCGCTGTGGCTCGTCTACGTGTGGCGCGCGGCGCGCTCGCTGCCGCCGGGCGCGTCGTCGGGCTCGCCCGCGGCCCTCGCCGAGTCGCTCGTCTGGTGCGACGGAGACCTCTCGCCCAACGGGCGCCGCGTGCTGTGGGTCGAGCCCGCGGCCGCGGCGCTGCGCTCCCCGCCGGGCGAGGCGCCGTGGCTCGCCGAGGGGTGCCCCATCGACGCCGACGCGCTCCGCGCCCGCCTGCCCGACGCGCCCGTGAAGGAGAAGGTCTCGTGGCCCCTCACGCCCGCCGAGGTCGAGCGCGTGCGCGCGGGCTTCACGCCCGAGGGCCTCGACGACAAGTGGCGCATCGTCACGCTGCCGGTCGAGAGGGGCGAGCGGGTGTTCCTCTTGCGGAGCTGGACGGGCGCGCTCGTGTACGTGCTCGACCTCGGCGACCAGGGCGTGCGCTGGGTGTGGCGCGGCGCGCGCGACGCGCTCGGCGTCGAGATCGCGCGGGCCGTCGTCGACGGCTACGTGCTCGGCCGCACGTGCGTCGTGCCCGCGCCGAGGGAGCTCGGCGAAGACAAGGCCCGGCTTCTCGCCTGGGGCATCAAGATCGCGGGCCGCAGGTGCCAGGCCGTCGAGCCCGGCGCGGGGTGACCGTCACCTCGGAAGCGTGCGCGCGAACGACACGATGCGCGAGGCGAGCGCCGCGGGGTCGTCGAAGTGCGGGCAGTGGCCGACGCCCGCGGGCTCCTCGACGAGCGCGTGCGGCGGCAGGTGCTCGCGCAGGTACGCCAGCGCGCGCGGGGGCAAGAGGCGCTCCGAGCGGCCCCAGAGCAGGAGCACCGGCGCGGCGATCGACGCGAGCGCCTCGGGCGCGGGCGCGTGCTCGGGCGTCGCGCTGCGCAGGATGTCGTGCACCGCGGCGCGGCCCATCATCGCGCGCACCTCGCCCGCGATGAGCGGCGCGAACCACGGCGGGCGGTGGTAGAGCCGCTCGAGGAAGGCCACCGCCTCGCGGTCGGTGGTCATGTCGAAGGTGCGCCGCAGCTCGGCGAGCTCGGGCTCGGTGAGCCGCGCGCCCGCGGGCGACACGAGCACCAGGGCGCGCACCTTCTCGGGCCGGTCGAGCGCGTAGCGCAGCGCCACCGCGCCGCCGAGGGAGTTGCCGCAGAGCACCGCGGGCTCGTCGATCAGCCCGTCGAGCGCCTCGCGCATCGCGTCGAGCAGGGCCTCGGGCGTGAGCGCCACCGAGGGCGCGTCGCTGAACCCGTGGCCGGGCATCTCGGGCGCCGTCACGCGGCGCGCGTGCGGGAGCAGCCGCGCGAGCACGGGGCCGAAGGGCGTCGCCGCCGAGCCGATGCCGTGCAGCACCACCACGGGCGGCAGGTCGCCCGGGCCGCGACCGTCGTACGCGTGCAGGCGGCCCACGCGCGTGCGCACCTCGCAGCTCTCGAGCCCGCGGCGGTTGAGCGCGAAGCGGCCCACGCGCTGGGCCATCGGGAGGAGCATCGGCATGCGTCGGACCTTAACCACGCGCCCCGAAGGCGTCACGCGAGAGCGCGTCGACCTCCTCGGCGACGGCGGCGACGATGTCCGCGGGGAGCGACGCGTCGTCGAGGCCCGAAGAGACGCCCACCGTCAGCGCGTCGGCGTAGCCGAAGAAGGTCACCCCGAGGCCGACCTCACCCGTCATGGGCGCGAAGGCCACCACCGAGCGCAGCGCGCGGCCCATGATGTGCCGCGGCTCGCGGGGCCCCGGCACGTTGCTCACCACCAGCGACGCGCGGCGGCTCAGGAGCTCGATGCCCAGTCGCTCGATGGGCGCGCCCACGCGGCCCGCGACGCGCACGAGCGTGTTGCCCAGCGCGACGCCGCTCGCGACGCGCGCGTGGCGCAGCGCGCGCGCCACCTCGGCGACGCGCGCCTCGCGGTCGTCGCCGCCCACCGGCAGGCCGATGAACGCCGAGGCGTAGCGGTTGCCGAGCGCGCTCGCGTCCTCGGGCGCGCGCAGGCTCAGGGGCACCATCGCGCGCACCACCAGCGCGGGGTCGAGCGGACCGCGCAGCGCGAGCGCGCGCCCCACCGCGCCCGTCACCAGCGCGAGGAGCATCGCCGTGAGGCTCACCGAGCGCTCGTGCGCGGCGTGCCGCTCGCGCGCGAGGTCGAGCGCGCGCGACCACGCGAGGCGCTTGTGGGGGCCGTGGCTCGCCACGAGCGCCGTCGAGGGCTCGGGCCGCGAGGCCACCAGCGAGGCCAGGCCCGCCAGCGGGAGGATCGCGCCCGCGAGGCCCCCGCGCGGCGCGGGCACCGACGGCGGCGACCACGCCCCCTCGCCCTCGTCGGTGAGGTCGAGCAGCACGCCCACGAGCGCGAGCCCGTCGGCCACCACGTGGTGCACGCGCACGACCAGGGCGCACCCGTCGCCCACGCCGTCGACGAGGTGCATCTGCCAGAGCGGCAGGCGCGGGTCGAGGGGCGTGCTCGCGAGGTCGGCCACCAGCGACTCGAGCGCGGCCGCGTCGCCGGGCGCGGGCAGCGCGACGTGGTGCACGTGCGCGCGCAGGTCGAAGTCGTGGTCGGGCTCCCAGCGCGGCCCGGCCACCGTGTGCTCGACCACGCGCTCGTGAAAGCGCGCCCTCGGCAGCAGCCGCGCGCGCACGAGCTCATCGAGCTCGTCGGGCGTGAGCGACCCGCGGAGCCACAGCACCGCGGTGATGGTCATGGGGTTGTCGCGCCGCTCCATGTGGAGTCGCGCGACGTCGTCTCGCGAGAGCGCTTCGTGGCTGACCATTCTCGAAGTGTAACCACCGCGGCCGTGGCGCGGCTCCCGCCCGCCGGGCGCGGAGTTTCTCTCCGGCGCGATCCCGTTGTATGACCGCAGCGGATCACCCCCCTCACCCGATACCCTCACGGATGCTTTCCATGCGCATGCGCCCCCTCCTCGTCGTCTCGTTTCTTCTCTCGACCGCGTGCACCGCCCGCAGCGGCGGCGTCGGCTCCCCGCCGCCCGACGACGCCGCGACGAGCGACGCGCCCCCGACCGATGACACCCCCTCGGCGATGGACGCGCCCTCGCCCGACGCGCCCTCGACCGTCGACAGCCCGCCCCCCGCCGACAACCCCCCGCCGCCCGACTCGCCCCCGCCCGTCGACGCGTGCTCGCCGCAGGCCGAGTCGTCGATGGCCGCGTGCCACGACGGCCGCGACAATGATTGTGACGGGTTCTTCGACTGCGCCGACCCGGGCTGCGCCTCGGTCTGCGCCGCCGACGCGGGCCGCGACGCGTGCCTCGCGACGGGCGTCGAGAGCACCAACGCGTCGTGCAGCGACGGCATCGACAACGACTGCGACGGCTTCATCGACTGCGGCGGCGCCACGGGCACCTCGCCCGATTTCGGCTGCACCATGACCCCCGGCGTCACCGTGTGCCCGCGCGACGGCGGCGCCCCCGTCGACACGGGCTGCGTGCCGCGAGGGCCCGAGAACACCAACGCCGCGTGCTCGAACCGCGTCGACGACGACTGCGACGGCTTCATCGACTGCGGCGGCGCCTCGGGCACCTCGCCCGACTTCGACTGCACCCTCTCCCCCGCCGTCACCGTGTGCCCGCGCGACGGAGGCACCCCCCCCGCGGACACCGCGGGCTGCATCCCCACGGGGCGCGAGACGGGCCTCGCGGCCTGCTCCGACGGCCGCGACAACGACTGCAACGGCTACGCAGACTGCATGGAGCGCGGCTGCTCGTGCACCGGCGCCTGCGGCCCGAGCCGCATGGGCTGCACCTGCCGCGGCCCCGAGACGACCAACCTCGCGTGCACCAACGGCGTCGACGACGACTGCGACGGCTTCATCGACTGCGGCGGCGCCACGGGCACCTCGCCCGACTTCGACTGCACCATGACGCCGGCCGTGACGGTGTGCCCGCACGACGCGGGGCCTTGACCGCGCCTTGACGACTCGATCGGTCGTACGGCAGCGTCTCGTTCGGGTGGGGCCCTGGTTCGATCGGGGTCACGTCAGCGACGAGCGCCATGACATCCGAATCAATACCGACTCCCTCGCGAGCGCGGCGTGTGAGCGCGCCCGAGACCTTGCGACCCTCGTGGCCCGCGGTTGAAGACCCGCTGCTGGCGCCGCCCGACGCGCCGCTCACGCGCGGGCTCGGCGTGCTCGCCGCGGTGGCGAGCTTCGCGCTCGCGGGCCTCGTCGACGGCGTCGCGACGCTC
>JBDHVF010000343.1:0-8122 GCA_039809605.1 Polyangiales bacterium
TGGTCGGGGTCGGCCGCCACGGCGCGCACCCCGGCGCGCTCGAACGCGTCGCGCAGGGCCTCGCGCGAGGCGTCGGGCGGCGCGAGCACGGCCACCGCGCCCAGGCGGCTCAGGGCCGTGACCGCGGTGAGAAAGCTCGGGCGCGAGCCCATCACCACGCCCACGCGCGCGCCCGGTCGCACGCCGCAGCGCCAGAAGCCCCGCGCCACGTTCGTCACGCGCCGGTCGGCGTCGGCGTACGTGAAGGCCCTCCCGCGCCAGAGGAAGAAGGTCGCGTCGGGGTGCTCCCTCGCGCGCTCGGCGAGGGCGAGCGCGGGGCTCGTGCGCGTGTCGGGGGTCATCGCCGCGAGGCGACGCAGCCGGGGCTCCTGGTAGCGCAGGGCCTCGTACGCGTCGGTGGCGCTCGCGGCCGCGTCGCCCGCGCGCCGCCACGCGCGCCTCGCCTCCTCGGCGAGCGCGTCGACGAAGAGCTCGACGCGCGGGGCGACGTCGAAATCGGCCTCCTCGGGCTCGTCGCGCGGGGGCCTCGCGGGCTCGCGCAGCGCGTCGGGCGGGGGCCCCATGCCCTCGTGGTGACGGATCCACGCGGCGACGGTGGGCCACGTGGTGCTCATGGCGCGCGAGCCCACGACGAGGCCGAAGTGGCCCGCGTCGACGGTGACGAACGACACGGGCGCCTCGGGGGCGGCCTTCGCGATGGCGCGCACCGCCGCGGGCCGCGCGATCTCGTCGTGGGCGCCCACGAACGCGAGGATGGGGCAGGTGATGTCGGCCAGCGTGGCGGTGCGCCCGCCGAGCACGAAGCCGCCCGAGAGCATGCGGTTGTGCACCACGAACTGGTCGACGAAGGCGCGGAAGGCCGGCCCCGGCCACGCGACGAAGCCCTCGCCGCCCAGAAATCGCCGCCGCGCCTCGCGCCGCACCAGGGCGTTCCGGTCGTGGAGGTTGCGCAGGAACTCCACGCGCTGCGCGATCTCCTTGCGGGTGGAGAAGAGCTTGAAGCCCGTGCTGGTGAGCGCGCCGGGCAGGGCCTCGACGCGCGCGATGGCCCTGTCGACCACGGGCTCGACGGCGCGCATCACGGCGCCGAGCGCGTCGCTGCGCACGGCGGGCACCTGCTTGTGCAGGTCGACGGGGCTGCCGAAGGTGACCACCGACGCGACGCCCTCGGCGCGCACGAAGGCCGCGGCTTGATACGCGAACATGCCGCCCTGGGAGTATCCGAGCAGGTGCACGCGGCGGCCTTCGAGGGTGCGCGCGCGCTCGATGCACCGCGCGACGGCGAGCACGTGGTCGTCGAGGGTGCGGGTCATGCCCCCGGCCTCGCGCTCGGGCGCGCCGAAGTCGACCACGTACGCCCGCACGCCCGCGCGGCCGAGGGCGGCCACGGCGCTGAGCTCGGGCTCGATGTCGTAGACCTCGCTCGTCACCATCAGCGGCGGAACGAGCAGGGCCACGGGCGCGTGGGCTTCTGCGCAGGTCGCGTAGCGGCGCAGGCGGTGGTGGGCGCCCTGGTCGACGACCTCGTAGGGGGCTCCGTAGGGTCGGCCCAGGCGGCCGAAGCGCGCGAGCTCGAGCACGTTGGCCGACGAGGCCGCCGCGCGGCGCAGGAGGCGTGATCCGAGGCCCATGGCGCGCGGAGGGTATCAGGGATGCGTCACGGCGCGCGGCGCCACGTCACGCGCGCGATCGAGAGGCCGCGGCGCGCTTCGCCCACGCGGCCGGGCCATCCGCCCGCGGTGAGGTAGAGCGCGCCGTCTTCTTCGTGGAGCTCGGCGCCGTGGCCTCGCAGCGTGGCGACCGGGGCGGCGCCGAAGCGCGCGGGGTCGGTCGAGCGGAACACCTGCGTGCGCTCGTAGTCGTCGGCGCCCGCGAGCGAACTGGTGAACGTGACGAAGAGGTAGTACGCCCCGTCGTGCGCGAGCACGAAGGGAGACTCGTACCAGCCCCAGCACGCGCGCGGGCACGGCAGCGGGTTGCGCAGCGCCGCGCCCTCGTCGCGCCACGCCGTGAGCGATCGGCCCGCGTGCAGGTCGACGGTGTCGTGCGGGCCGTCGCCCTCCATGGCGACGCCCACGGTGTAGAGCAGGTCGCGCCCGTCGGAGAGGCGCAGCACGAAGGCGTCGCGGCCGCCGGGGTAGGGGTCGGGGTCGCGCGTCCAGTGGTCGAGGTCGGTCGAGCGCGCGGCGTGGAGGCCCTCGCCCGCGGGGCGCGTGCCGTCGTAGTAGAGCATCCGCCAGAGGTCTCCGTCGCGAAAGGCGTAGGGCGCGTGCAGCGTCACCTCGGTGGCGCCGGGGTCGCTCGTGGTGAGCGCGTCGGGGTGCTCGGTCCACGGGCCGCGGAGGCTCGGCGCCGACGCGTGGAGGATCTGCCGCTCGACGTAGGGCTCGCCGGGCCCGGTGCCCCCGTTGGCGAAGACGTGCCAGCGGCCCGTGGCCTCGTCGCGCACGAGCGTGGGCTCGTTGACGTAGCGGCCGCCCGAAGGCGCCCACACGCGCACGAGCTCGTCGGTGACGGGCAGGGGCGTGCCCGCCGCGACGGGCGCGGGCTGCGTCGTGGGGGGAGGGTCCATGGGCGCGCCGCAGCCGACGAGGAGGAGGGAGAGCATCGCCGAAACGCTTCGTAGGGAGGGCGCCGGCGCACGCCGGGGTTCGGGGGCGTTGCCCCCCTCACCCCGAGCTACCGAAGGTGGTCGCCCCGTGGGGGGGCTCCAGAACGTTGGCGCGCACCGCGCGCTCGCGAAGCTCGTGAAGAACGCGCCGCCATTGGGGCCATCCCAGGGTTTGCCGTGCTCGCATCCCATCTTCGACGACGCGCAAGCGTTCGAGCCATGTCGGGTCGTAGGCGCAACAGGATAGCGCGCGGTGCGCGCCAACGTTCTGGAGCCCCCCAACGGGGCGACCACCTTCGGTAGCACGGGGTGAGGGGGGCAACGCCCCCGCTACCCCGGCGGGAGGCAGGCGCCCTCCTACGAGGCTTGCGGCCTTGTTTCGCCGGCTATGGGGGCTCGGGGGGAGAGCGGCTTCTCTCACGCGGTCGAGGGGCACACGAGCGAGATCCACTCGGGGGTGATCGCGTCGAGGAGCATGCCCGTCTCGTAGATCGAGAGCACGGCGTCGAAGGGGTCGGGCACCGACGGGTGGAAGCGCCGCCACGCGCCGGTCTGCTCGGCCCAGGCCTCCATCGCGGCGACGCCGCGGCGCATGACGGCGAGCTCCGAGGCGCGCGTGGCGAGGAGGCGCGCGCGGTCCTCGACGCGCCACACGATCACGGGCGGCTTGCGCGTGCCGCGCGTCGAGGCGTGCACGGCCTCCCACGCGAGCGCCTCGGCGAGCGCGACCGCGGGGTGCGCCGACGCGAGCGACACCACGGCGCTGAGCGTGGGCGGGCAGTCGAGCAGCATCGGCCCCGCGTTCAGGTCTCGCAGGAGGGCCACCGGGTCGTCGGCGCCGATGAGGTCGTCTTCGTGGAGCGAGCGCGTCTCGACGGCGCCGCCCGCGCCCTGGCGGTGCACGCGCACGCGCTCGCCGTCGCGCGACTGCCACGTGCGCACGGCGCGGTCGAGGAAGCGCCGCCCCTCGTCGCCGGGCCACGGCAGCCCGAGGCGGTCGCACGCGGTCTCCCACACCTCGCGCGTCGCCTCGCTCTGCACGTCGGGCGAGCCCAGGTCGAAGTACATCACCCCGCCGTGCTCGAAGCGCTTCACGCGCCCCGGCGCCAGCCCGAAGAGCACGTCGGCCACGGCCCTGCGCGCCTCGTCGAGCCCCGGGCGCGTCGGCGAGAGCACCCGCCGCGACAGCTCGCGGAAGCGCCCCTCGGTGCGCAGCGCCGCCAGCGCCGCGGGGTGGATCACGCGACGGAGGATCCGCGAGTCTTCCGCGTCGATCATGGACGGCGATTGCATCACGGGCGCGTGGCGCTTCCAACGGTCACGCGACTGACCAGCGCGCGCCGCGCGTGCGCGGTGAAGTTCAGAAGAAGGGCTTGTGCTCGACGTGGCCGCCCTGGGCGCGCATCACGGCGTCGGCCCGCTCGCGGCACGCGAGGCTGGGCGCTTCGACGACGACGAGCACCTTGCCGGTCGCGAGCTCCTTCGAGAGCTTCTCCAGGGAGCGATCGGGGGTCGCCGCCCCGGCGAGCGCGCCGCCGAAGACGCCGTAGAACGCGCCGAGCGCGCCGCCCGACAGCAGGCCCAGCAGCGCGCCGGCGATGGCGCCCGCGGCGGCGCCGAGGATCGCGCCGAGCGCCGCGCCGTCGCGCGCGCCGGCCGCCGCGTCGGTCTCGCTCACGCTCGTGCTCCCCTCGTCGAGCCGGTCTTTGTGAAGCACGACCCCGCAGCGCCGTCGCGGGGTTCCGCTGGCCTCGATGCCGTCGATCGCGGCGCGCGCGTGGTCCGCGTCGCTGAAGATCCCATACGATACGTGGTTCATGGCTCGTGCCCGCTGCACGCGACGCACCACGCACGAGCGCCTCTCACGCTTCGAAGGTCGTCGCCGTCGCGCGCTGGACGAGGGCGCGTCGTGCGCCGAAGACTTCGCGTCGGTGCACGCGCGTGCACGTCATGCGACCGGGCTGCCTCTTGCGTGCCCGTCGCGCGAAGCCGACCGCGAGCGCGGACGCGGCCTCTCGGTCGGCGCGCTCCACGGGTCGATCGGCGGACGCTCGGAGGGGCGCCTGCCCCGGCGCCTCGTCGAGGGGCACGAGACCGTGGGGTGGTCTCCGCGCGGCGTCGCCGCGGTGGTACACACGATCGCATGCGACTCGCGGTGACCAGCGACCTTCACTACGACCCCGCGGGGCACCTCACGCCGCCCGACGCCGTGCGCGCCGTGGCGAAGCGCATCGCGGGCGAGCGCGTCGACGCCGTGGTGCTCGCGGGCGACCTCGCCCACGGGCTGCGCGCGTTCGACGCGTGCCTCGGCTGCTTCGAGGGGGTCGGCGTTCCCGTGGCGGCGCTTGCGGGCAACCACGACGTGTGGCGCGACGACGAGACCGCGACGGGCAGCGAAGCGCTCTGGACGCGCCGGCTGCGCGAGGTCGCCGCGGCGCGCGGCGTGCGGTGGCTCGAAGACGACAACCTCGTCGTGGGCGACGTGGCCGTGGTGGGCTCGATGGCCTGGTACGACTACTCGGGCATGGACCCGACCGCGCGCGGCACCCCCGAGCAGGCCGCGATGATGAAGCGCATGTTCAACAACGACGCCGTGTGGATCGACTGGCCCTGGAGCGACCCCGAGCTCGCCGCGCGCCTCGGCGACGCGATGGTGACGCGGCTCGAGCGCGCGTCGCGCGACGCGTCGGTGCGGGCCGTCGCGGTGGTGACGCACGTGCCCATCCTCGAGGAGCAGATGGTGCGCAAGCCCGACGACCCCCGGTGGGGCTTCTCGAACGCGTACTTCGGCAACCTCACGCTGGGCGCGCGCGTCGCCGCCGAGCCGAAGGTGCGCGCGGTGGTGAGCGGCCACACGCACACGGCCCGCAGCGTCGCGCACGAGCGGCCCCGCAATCGTGGAGGGCGCATCGACGCGCGCGTGGTCGGCAGCGACTACGGCGAGCCCGCGTACGTGGTCGTCGAGGTGTGACGCGGGGTCAGCGCCCGCCGATCGAGTAGCCGTAGTAGGGGGCGGCCATGATCGCGCTGGAGGTCCACTGCGGAGGGACGGGCATGTTGGTGCCGTGCCACGTGTACACCGCGCTCTGCGCGGTGGAGCCTGAGCCCGCGCCCGCGCTGAACGCGAAGTCGTCGAAGCCGTCGCGGTCGAAGTCGCCGATCACCGACGCGGCGCGGCCGAGCGCTCCCGGCGACGTCTCGCTCGAGAGGTGCGCGAGCCGCGAGGCGAGCACCGTCGCGCCGCCGATGAGCACGTAGACCTCGCCCGCGCCCGTGTTCGCGCCGGGGGCGCCCACGAGCACGTCGTCGCGCGCGTCGCCCACCACGCTTCCGCCGCCGGCCACCGCCTCGCCGAAGCGCCCGCCCGCGATCGAGCCGGTGATCACCTGCGCGGGCGTCGCGCCCATGAAGAGCGCCGCGCCGCCGAGGTACACGTTCACGTCGCCGAGGCCGCCGCGCGCGCCGGGGCGGGCCAGCACGAAGTCCGCGAGGCCGTCGCCGTCGAGGTCACCGCCCGTGGCTGCGTTGAAGCCGTAGGCGCCCTCTTCGGTGGCGGTGAGCCCGAGCAGCACCGGCACGCTGAACACGGCCGGCGACCCGTTGGTGCCGGGGAACACCCACGCGCGTTCGAACGACGTCACGACCGCGTCGGCGATGGCGTCGCCGGTCACGTCGCCCACGGCCGCGAGGCTCCAGGTGTAGCGCGTGGCCGCGGGGCCGCTCGGGGGCGGGGTGGTGAGCGTCCGCGGGGTCGTCACGCTCGGCAGCGTGGGGCCGCCTCGCACGACGTGGAGCACGCCCTCGGGCGTGGGGAAGGTGCCGGGCGCGGCGATGAGCAGGTCGCCGTAGCCGTCGCGGTCGAGGTCGCCCGCGCCCGCGAGGTCGGCGCCGAAGCGGCTCGCGACGTCGCCGATGCTGTACGCCGCGAGCAGTCGGGCCGCGGCGGCGCCGGGCCCGTACGTGAACACGTACACGATCGGCGTGCAGAGCGGGCCGCTGCGCTGGCACGAGCCGATGACGAGCTCCGCGGCGCCGTCGCCGTTCATGTCGGGCACGATCGCGACGGCGGACCCGAAGCCTTCGGGAGAGCCCGAGATGCCGGTGCTCCGCCCGCGCCCGAAGGGGGTCTGGCCGGGCGCGCCGAAGAAGACCGTCACCGAGCGCCCCACGGTGGGGGGGGAGAGGTCGTGCGGGAACCCGACGGCGAAGTCGGCGACGCCGTCTGCGTCGAGGTCGGGCACCCATCCGAGGGGCGACTGCGAGGCGCCCGCGCCCGACGCCCAGAACGACCACGTCGGGCTCCAGTCGCTCACGTCCGACGCGCCGCAGACGCTTCGCACGCGCCAGAAGTACACGCCGCGCGCGAGCCCCGCCGCGGCCGTGCGCCCTTCGAGCGTCGAGCCGCCCGCCACCGGGATGGTGGTCACGCTCGTTCGGAAGCTCGGATCGGGCGAGACCCACACCTCCGTGCGATCGGCGATGACGGCGTTGCGCCACGCGAGCGTGACGGTGCTCGCAGCGAGGCGCGTGCCCGCGAGCGGCACGATGGGCCGCGGCGCCACCACGCACCGCGGCGGCGGCGGCCGGTCCTCGATCGCGTCGCGCGGCGCGTCCACGGGAGCGTCTGCGGGCGGGAGGTCCATCGCGAGGTCCGACGTCACGTCGCGCGCGTCGGTCGCATCGCGTACGTCGGGCACGTCGAGTACATCGAGCACATCGGTCGCGTCGGCCGCGTCGAGCGCGTCGGGCACGTCGTCGGTCGCGTCGCTCGCGTCGCTCGCGTCGAGCGCGTCGATCGCGTCGAGCGCGTCGGTCGCGTCGCTCGCGTCGCTCGCGTCGAGCGCGTCGTCGGGCGGCGGCTCGTCGGTCGCGTCGGGCGTCGCGTCGCTTGCGATCCGAACGCAGGCGCCGGGCGTCGCCGCCGACGACGAGTACCGATACCCGCTGGCGCACACCGTCACGGAGACGGGCTCGGCGCAGTACCCGTCGGCCGCGCAGACCGAGCCCTCGTTGCACGCGCGCGAGGGGCCGCAGCGGTAGGGCGACGACTCGCAGCCCGCGAGCGCCCACACGAGCGCGATCCATGTCGCGCCGCGCGCGCCAACACGCCAGGCCCGGGCTCCCGATCGCCGCACGCGCAGATGCGTACAACGCCGCCCCGGCGCGTGTACAGCCCCCCGGGCGCGCTGCTACTGGCACCCGCCGCAGGTGGTGCAGCACGAGGTACAGCCCGTGCTCCACTGGCAGCTCGCGAGGCACCACTGGAGGCCGCAGCGGCACGCGCTGCACGCGCGGTGGTTGGTGCCGCCTCGGTACTCGCACGCGTTGCCGGGCCGCAGCGAGCACCCGCCCCACTGGCAGTTGGTGCCGCACACCTGCTGCGAGCACCCGTCGCAGCTCCCGCGCTGCGTGGCGCCCGGCGCGCACGCGCCCTGGCTCGAGCACGCTCCCCACGTGCACGCGCTCGTGCAGGTCTGGGTGCCGCAGTTGCCGCACGGGCGCGTCGCGCCG
>JBDHVF010000344.1:0-8117 GCA_039809605.1 Polyangiales bacterium
CCCGGTCGGCGAGGGGGCGAGCGACGAGGCGCTCATGGGCACCGTGGCGTCGACGGGCTCCGGGGCCGCGGGCTCGGCGGGCGCGAAGCGCGGGAGCACCGTGGAGTGCTGCACCTCGGCGTAGAGCTCGCGCATGAGCCGCTGGAGCGAGCGCTGCCCCGTGGCGAGCGCGGGCACGTGCTGAATGGCGTCGAGCGCCGCGCCCGCGTCGGCGAAGCGGTCGTCGGGCCGCGTGGCCATGAGCCGGTCGACGAGGGACTCGACCTCGGGCGGCACCTCGGGGCGCAGCGCGCGCAGCGGCGGGCGCTCGCCGCGCAGCATCGCGTGCACGCCCTCGACCTGCGAGGCGCCCACGAACGGGCGACGCCCGGCGAGCAGTTCGAAGGCCACCACGCCCACGGCGAAGAGGTCGGTGCGGCGGTCGAGCGCGAGCCCCATGGCCTGCTCGGGGGCCATGTACGAGACCTTGCCCTTCACCACGTCGCCCTGGGTGTGGTGCAGCCGCGAGGTGGCCTTGGCGATGCCGAAGTCGGTGAGCTTGACCTCGCCCGAGTAGCTCACCATCACGTTGTGCGGGGTCACGTCGCGGTGCACGATCTGGAGCCACGCGCCGCTCGCGTCGGCCTTGCCGTGCGCGTACTCGAGGGCCTTGAGCACCTCGGCGGCGACGAAGAGGGCCACGTCGACGGGCAGCGCGCGGCCCTGCGCGGCGAGGCGCTTGATCACGCGCGAGGCGTCGGTGCCGTGCACCCACTCCATCACCGAGAAGAGGGCGCCCTCGTGCGAGCCGAAGTGGTCGATGCCGACGATGTTGCTGTGGCGCAGCGTCGAGGCGATGCGCGCCTCGTCGATGAACATGCGCACGAACTCGGCGTCGGTGCAGAGCGCCGGGCGGATGCACTTCACGCAGACCTCGCGGGAGATGTTCATGGCCCCCACGCGCTCGGCGCGAAAGATCTCGGCCATGCCGCCCTCGGCGATCTTCTCCTTGAGGAGGTAGCTGTCGAAGCGGTCGCCCTCGCGCACGGCCGTCAGCTCGTGGCCGCGCGCTCGGCGGCGGCGACGCGCAGCGCCTCGACGAGCTCGCGCACGGTGAGGGGCTTGCGGAGCACGGCCACGATGCCGAGCTCGCGCACGCGCTCGGTCGAGAGCGACGGGCCGTAGCCCGTGGCGAGCACCACGGGCAGGTCGGGGCGCATGCGCAGGAGCTCCACCGCGAGGTCGTCGCCCGTCATGCCCGGCATGGTGAGGTCGGTGATGACCACGTCGAAGCGCGCGGGGTCGGCGCGAAAGCGGTCGAGCGCGTCGCTGCCGTTCTCGAAGACTTCAACGTCGTACCCGAGGCGCCCGAGGAGCCGGCGGAACATGCGCCCGATGGCGGCCTCGTCTTCGACCACGAGCACGCGGCCCTGGGCCTTGGGGATGGCCGAGAAGGCCGCGTAGGGGGCCGTCGAGGGCCGCGCCTGCTCCGCGGCCACGCAGGGGAAGACCAGGGTGAAGGTCGTGCCGCGCCCCGGCTCGCTCTCGACCGTGACGGCCCCGCCGTGCGACGTGATGATCCCGTGCACCACCGAGAGGCCCATGCCCGTGCCCTCGCCGACGGGCTTGGTGGTGAAGAACGGGTCGAACGCGCGCTCGCGCACGCGCTCGGGCATGCCCGCGCCGGTGTCGCGCACCTCGAGGCGCGCCACCGGGCCCGGGGCCACGCCCGCGAAGCGCTGCGCGCCGGCCTCGTCGAGCACCTCGCGCGTGAGGGTGATCTCGAGCACGCCCCCGCCCGTGGCGCGCATCGCGTGCTCGGCGTTGGCCCCGAGGTTCAGGAGCACCTGCTGGAGCTGCGTGGCGTTGCCCGCGATCACGCACCCGGGCTGCGTGCGCACGCGGATCTCGATGGTCGCGGGGATCGACGCCCGCAGGAGCCGCCCGCTCTCCTGCACGACGCGCCCGAGGTCGGTCTCGGTGCGGCGCGCGTCGTCGTGGCGGCTGAACGTGAGGATCTGCAGCACGAGGTCGCGGGCCCTGCGCGCGGCGGTGAGGGCCTCGGCGAGGCTCGACGCGGGCGGGCCCGGCGTGAGGTCCATGAGGGCGAGCTCGGTGTAGCCCATGATGGCCGCGAGGAGGTTGTTGAAGTCGTGCGCGATGCCGCCCGCGAGGCGGCCGATGGCCTCCATCTTCTCGGCCTGCCGCAGCCGCGCCTCGAGCTCGCGGCGCTCGGTGAGCTCGCGGATCACCGCGTGGAGCAGCGTGCGGTTGCCCGTGGGCACGCACGTGAGCAGCACCTCCACGGGCAGCTCGGCGCCGTCGGCGCGCAGCGCGTTCCACTCGAAGCGGGTGGAGTTGCGCGCGAGGGCCTGGTGCACGAGGTCGGCGAGGCTGGCGCGCGAGTCCGCGGGGCGGGAGAGAAAGTCCGACGCGGCGCGGCCGATGATGGCCCAGCGGTCGGTCATGTGGAACAGCGCCGCCGTGGCGGGGTTGCAGTCGACCACGCGGTCGCCGTCGAGGAGCATCTGCGCGTCGGCCGAGAGGTCGAACAGGAGCTTGAACTTCCGCTCGCTCTGGGCGAGCGCGTCCTCCATGGCCTTGCGGTCGGTGATGTCGACGCAGTTGCCGATGTACCCGACGAACTCCCCGCGCTCGTCGAGCATGGGCACGCCCGTGTCGATGAACCACCGGAAGCGCCCGTCGTGGCGCCGCAGCCGGTACTCCGCGCGAAAGTCCACGCGCTCTTGAAACGCCGCGAGGAACTGCTGCCGGTACACCGGGTAGTCCTCGGGGTGGATCTCCATGAGCCACGGGTTGTAGAGCAGCGTCTCGCGCGGGAGGCCCGTGAAGGTCACCCACTGCTCGTTGAAGAACGTGTAGCCGCCGTGCGCGTCGCACGCCCAGATCATCACGGGCGCGGTGTTGGTCATCAGCCTGAAGTGGGCGTCCTCCAGGCGCGCGACCGTCGGCAGGGCAACGGTGATCGCGGGCGCCTCGTGCTCGCCCGTCTCCGGCTCCCTGGGACGTTCGGTCGTCGGCTCCATCCGTCTGTCTCCGCGCCGTCAGGCGTCAGGGGTCAACGCGCACCCCCGCCCGTCGCTCAGCGTGTGCGGAGCACATGATAGTGTTTTTTGCCCTTGCGGAGAACCACGTATCCGCCCGGGAGGAGGTCGTCGCGCGAGAGGGTGCGCTGGGGGTTCGACTCGACGACGTTGTTCACCGCGACGCCCTTCTGTTCGAGCCCGGTGCGTGCCTGACCCTTCGAGGGGTAGAGCCCCGTCTTCGCGAGCAGGGCCACGAGCGACGCCTCGGGCGTGCCGAGCGCGGCGGCGTCGAGGGCGGTCGAGGGCGCGTCGCTGAAGGCCGCCTCGAGGTCGCGCTCGGTGAGCGTGCGCCAGTCGTCGACGTCGAAGAACACCCGCGTCGCGCGCTCGGCCCTGTCGAGCGCGTCGCCCCCGTGCACGAAGCGCGTGACCTCGGCGGCGAGGCGCCGCTGCGCGGGGCGCTTCGAGGGGTCGCGCTGCTGCTCGACCATCACCCCGTCGACCTCGTCGCGCCCGAGAAAGGTCAGGAACGACAGGTAGCGCTCGACGTCGCCGTCGTGGGTGTTGAGCCAGAACTGGTAGAACTCGTACGGCGACGTGAGCGAGGGGTCGAGCCACACGGCGCCCTTCTCGGTCTTGCCGAACTTGGTCCCCTCGGCCGTCGTGAGCAGCGGCACCGTGAGCCCGTGCGCCTCGGCCCCGCGCATGCGCCGGATGAGATCGATGCCCGACAGGATGTTGCCCCACTGGTCGCTCCCCCCGAGCTGGAGGGTGCAGCCCACGCGGTCGTAGAGCGCCACGAAGTCGTACGACTGCAGCAGCATGTACGAGAACTCGGTGTACGAGATCCCCTGGTCGCGCTGCTCCAGGCGGTTCTTCACCGCGTCGCGCTGCACCATGGCGTTGACCGAGAAGTGCTTGCCCACGTCGCGCAGGAACTCCACGAGGTTCAGCGCGCAGAGCCACTCGGCGTTGTCGACCATGAGCGCCGCGTTGGGGCGCTTCGGGTCGAAGTCGAGGTAGCGCCCGAGCTGCGCGCGAATGCCCGCGAGGTTCGCGTCGAGCGCCTCGCGCGTGAGGAGCTTTCGCTCCTCGGTCTTGCCGCTCGGGTCGCCGATGAGCCCCGTGCCCCCGCCCACCACGGCCACGGGGCGGTGCCCCGCGCGCTGGAGCCGCGCGAGGTTGAGGATCTGCAAGAGGCTCCCCACGTGCAGGCTCGCGGCCGTGGGGTCGAAGCCGATGTAGCCCGTGACCACGCCCGACGAGAGGGCCTTGCGCAGCGCCGCCTCGTCGGTCGAGTCCTGAAAGAGTCCGCGTGACTTGAAGTCGTCGATGAGGTCCATGGTGTTCACGCGAGGTGAGGGGGGGCGAGGCGCCCGAGCACCTGCTCGGCGCCGTGGGCGACCGAGAGGAGCCGGGCCTCTTCGAACGCGGGCGCGATGAGCTGCAGGCCCACGGGCAGCCCCGACGCGCCGAGGCCCGCGGGCAGCGAGAGGGCCGGCACGCCCGCGAGCGACGCGGGCAGCGTGCACACGTCGGCGAGGTACATCGCGAGCGGGTCGCCCGTGCGCTCGCCGAGCGCGAAGGCCACCGTGGGCGACGTGGGCGTCGCGAGCACGTCGACCCTCGCGAACGCCTCGGTGAAGTCCCTCGCGATGAGCGTGCGGGCCCGCTGGGCCTTGCCGTAGAACGCTTCGAAGTAGCCCGCCGAGAGCGCGAAGGTGCCCAGCAGGATGCGCCGCTTGACCTCGGGGCCGAAGCCCCGGTCGCGCGTGGCGCCGTACATCTCGCGAAGGTCTTTCCCCTCGACGCGCAGGCCGTAGCGCACGCCGTCGAAGCGCGCGAGGTTCGAGCTCGCCTCGGCGGGCGCCAGCACGTAGTAGGTCGCCACCGCGTACGAGGTGTGCGGCATCGAGAGCTCGACGAGCTCCGCGCCCGCGCCGGCCATCTTGTCGAGCGCCGCGCGCACGCCCGCGGAAACGTCCGCGTCGGCGCCCGCGGTGAAGTACTCCTTCGGTACGCCCACGCGAAGCCCGCGCAGCGCGTCGGCGCCGCGCGAGAGGTCGGCGCGCTCGACGGGGCGGTCGACGGAGGTGGCGTCGTGAGGGTCGCGCCCCGCGACGGCCTCGTAGAGCGCGGCGGCGTCGGCCACCGTGGCGCCGAAGGGAGACACCACGTCGAGCGAGGACGCAAAGGCCACGAGGCCGTAGCGCGACACGCGCCCGTAGGTGGGCTTGAGCCCCACGGTGCCCGTGAGCGCCGCGGGCTGGCGCACCGAGCCGCCCGTGTCGGTGCCCAGGGCCGCGTGCGCGAAGCGCGCAGACACCGCGGCCGCGCTGCCGCCCGACGAGCCGCCGGGCGTGCGCGAGAGGTCCCAGGGGTTGCGCGTGACGCGGTACGCGGAGTTCTCCGTGGAGCTGCCCATGGCGAACTCGTCCATGTTGGTCTTGCCCACGAGCACCGCGCCCGCCGCGCGCAGCCTCGCGACGCACGACGCGTCGTAGGGCGGAACGTACCGCTCGAGCATGCGGCTCGCGCAGGTGGTCCTCAGACCGCGCGTGGCGAGCACGTCTTTCACGGCCACCACCGCGCCCGCGAGGGGCTTGTGCGAGAGGTCTTCGCCCGCGGTGAGCGCGGCGTCGAGCGAGGCCGCGGCGGCGAGCGCCCCCTCGGCGTCGACGCGAAGGAACGCGCCGACTGCGCTGTCATGGCGCGCGATGCGGTCGAGGCATGCGCGCGTGAGCTCGACGGCGCTCGCCTCGCGCGCGCGAAACGCCCTCGCGGCGCCCGCGACGTCGAGGGCGGTGAGGTCTCGGGCGGTCACGTCACTCCTCCACGAACTGCGGGACCACGAAGGCCCCGTGCTCGGTGCGGGGCGCTTGCGAGAGGGCCTCGTCGCGCGCGACGCCGGGCGCGGGCACGTCGGCCTCGAGCGGGCACGCCAGCGGGAGCACGTGGCTCGTGGGCTCGACCGACGCGGTGTCGAGCCGGTCGAGGTCGGCGATGTGCCCGAGGATCTTCTGGAGCTGCGCCGCGAAGGGCGCGACCTCGTCGTCGCGAAGGTCGAGGCGGGCGAGGTCCGCCGTCGCGCGAACGCGGTCGGGGGTGACGTCGATGGCCATGGTGAAGGGCGCGAACCCTAACACGGTTCGCAAGCCCCGATCGCCGAGGTAGGAAATATGCCCACACTTCCCCCGAAGGGTTTGACCTGACCGGGGATGTTCGCAAAGAATCGCCGTCACGATGGCTGGCCGCCTACCGACGCTGCTGGGTCCTCTGCCCGAGGAGCCCCTGTCCGAGAGCGGCGGCTTCGAGTCCGAGCAGCCCATGCGGCCTTCGGCGCCGGGGCCTCTGTCGTCGATCCCTCCGCCGCGGCGCGACGAGATCGCGGTGGCGGCGGCGGTGCACGAGATCCAGAACGTGCTGGCGAGCGTGCTGGGGTGGGCGACGCTGGCGCGCGAGCGCGGCGACGCGGAGCTGGCCGCGCGCGCGATGCCCATCATCGAGCGCGGTGTGCTGCGCGCGTCGGAGATGGTGGGCGCCCTGGTCGACCCCGAGTCGCTCACGCGCGTGCGCGACACGACCTTCGACGTGGCGCTGGTGCTCGGCGAGGTGCGCGACCTGCTCGACGCGCGCTGTCAGGCGAAGGGCGTGGCGCTGCGGGTGCTCGCGCCTTCGAGCACGTCGGCCCTGCTCGCGCGCGGCGACCCCGGTCGGGTCTCGCAGATCCTCGTGAACCTGGTGCTCAACGCCGCGGCGGCGGTGTCGACCTCGCGCCCCGCGGGCGCGGGCCTCGTCGAGCTCTCGGCCGAGCTCTTCAACGCCGAGGGGCGCATCGACCTCATGGTGCGCGACAACGGACCGGGCATGGACGGCCCCACCCTGTCGCGGGTGTTCGACCCGTTCTTCACGACCTCTCCCGCGGAGCACGAGGGCCCTCGGGGCACGGGGCGGGGCCTGGGCATGGCGGTCTCTC
This sequence comes from Polyangiales bacterium, assembly GCA_039809605.1. Lineage (GTDB taxonomy): Bacteria > Myxococcota_A > Polyangia > Polyangiales > CAISKJ01. Next base: position 7,003 of record JBDHVF010000344.1, read on the forward strand.
GCTCGCTCGCCGAGGCGATGGGGGCGCGCATCGAGGTGCACTCCGAGCCGGGCCACGGCACCGAGGTGACGCTCTCGCTGCGCCGCGCGCCGCGCCCCTCGGAGCCCGCGGTGATGCCCCTGGTGGGCGCCGGGGACATGAAGCTCCCGGTGGGCCTGCGCGTGCTGGTGGTCGACGACGAGCCCGCGATCCGCGAGCTGCTCGAGGTGGCGCTGGCGCTGCGCGGCGCGCGGGTGACGGCGGTCGCAGACGTGCGCTCGGCGCGCAAGGTGCTCGCGCGCCGCGACGCCGACGTGGCGCTGATCGACGAGGGCCTGGGCAGCAGCCAGTCGGGCGCGGTCTTCCTCGCGGAGATGAGCGTCGCGTGGCCCGACGTGGGGCGCGTGTTGATGACGGGCGCGGCGAGCATCGACCGCGTGACCGAGGTGCCCTGCGCGGCCTTCGTGCGAAAGCCGTTTCTGCTCGACGACGTGGTGCGCGCCCTGCGCGTCGCCACCGGGCGGTAGCGCCCGCGCGCGTGATGCGGGCGTAGGGGGTGATTGCAGTTCGATCCCCACGCCCGCAGCGCGCGACCAGCCGCGGCTCCGCAGAGCCGCGGCGCAATCGCGACGCTGCCAGCGCGCGGCGAGCAGTTCGATCTCCCACGCCCGCGGCGAGTGACCAGTCGCGGCTCTGCGGAGCCGCGGCTGTCGCTTGCCGCGGGCGTGGGGTCGAACTGCTCCCCCGGGGTTGATGCCGGGGCCCGGCGGGATCGTACGCGGATACGGCTGTGCCTCTTGTCGCTTCACGAGTTCCTCCAACTTCGCGGTGATTCCCGCGGTCGAGGACTGCGTGGCCAATCTGCGGCTGCTCCGCGGCTGCCACGGCACGGTGGGCGCGCTCGACGACTGCGCGGCGACGATCGGCAATAGCTGCTTTCGCGTCGGCGACGGATGCCGCGCGTGGTCGACGGCGCTCGCGAGCTGCCCCGGAGCGCTCATCGGCGGAGGCTGTGACCTGCGCGTCGAGTGATACCAACCGCAGGTCAATCTGGCCGCTTTCGCGGAGCCCCCACCCCCGCTGCCGCGCGCCCCGCCCCCGCGGAGCGAGGGCGTGGCTGAGCGTACGGAGACGAG
>JBDHVF010000345.1:0-8099 GCA_039809605.1 Polyangiales bacterium
GCCTTCGCGGCGCGCTTGTGGGCGGCGCGGCGGCGGCGCTCGTAGGCGCTGGTGACCTCGCGAACGATCGCGGGGTGCTCGCGGAACACGAACCGCGCCTTGGCGCGCACGAGCCTGATGCGACGCAGGAGCAGCGCCGCGAGCCCGTCACGCTCGGCGAGCCCCCGGCCCGACGGCGGCGCGGGCGACGCGGGCGACGCGCGCAGCGCCGCGGCGAGCTCGCGGGCGCGGTCGATCCACGCGGGCGAGAAGTCGGCGTAGCCGTCGATCTCGGGACGCAGTGATTCGGCGAGCGCGGCGTAGTCCATCAGCGCGCTCGCGAGCTCGTCGTCGGAGCCCGGCTCGTCGGCGTGCGCGTCGTTCACCGCGCGCAGCCGCGCGTCCTCGTCGGTCTCGACGCCATCATCGAGGAACGACTCCGCGGCGTCGCGCAGGTCGGACACGAGCGAGGCCCCCTCGATGCGCGGGTGCGCCGCGCCGCCCGACGACGACGCCGAGAGCAGCGCGCGGGTCTGCTCCTCCTGCACGAGCGCGTGCAGCACCACGAGCTCGTGGGCCGTGCCCGCGTGGAGCACGGGCCTCGCCGCGAAGGGAGCGACCGCGAGGCTCTTGCGCACGGCCGACGAGAGCCCCGGCACCACCACTGCGCGCGTCTTCGGGTCGAGCACGGCCTCCCAGCGCGCGCGTACGAACCTCGCCACGTCGATGGCCTCGCCGAGCAGCACCGCGAGGGGCACGCCGAGCCCGAGCTCGTCGTCCGCGAGCGTCGCGCCCGTCGCCCGCCAGCCTTCGCGCTCGGCCTCGCTCACCTTCAGCGACAGGTCCGCCGCCGGGAGCGCCGCCCCCTTCGACGCCGCAGCATTGCGCGGCGCCTTCGTGGTCTTCGTGGGTTTCCGTGCGCGCTTCGTGGTCTTCTTCGCCTTCGCCATGCTTCTCCCTCCGTGATGATCGCCGCGCGAGTTCCCGGACGAAGCGTCCCCGGTTCCCGGAAGGGCATCACCGGTTCCCGGAAGGCCGTCACCGGTTCCCGGACGGCCACACACGGTTCCCGGAAGGCCGTCACCAGTTCCCGGACGGCGTTCGTCGCGCGCAGCAGCTCTCGACGTGTGTCATGGAGCCCGCGCGTCGCGAGAGAAAATCGTACGCGTCCCCGAAAAAGGTGCCCGCTCGAGACATTATACCTTCGGAGAAAGTCCGCGCCGCGGAGAGTGCTCTGAATCTTCGACCTGGCGCCACCGCAAAGGGCCCCTCCGTGTCATTGCGTTGCATCTTCCTCATCTGGTGCGTGATCGCCAATACGGCCTGCGCGTCGACCGTCGCCGGCGGCGTGAGTCCTCATGACGCCAGCGTGGACTCACCCGCCGATTTATTCGATGTCCCGCCTATTCTCGACGCGGCAATGGACGTGACGCCGGACCTCGCGCCCGACTTGCCGACTCTCGACCGCGGCTGCTCCGCGGACGCCTGCGAGCCAATCGAAGGGATGCGCCTGGGCAACGCAGCTCGCTTCGTCGTCCATCGCGATGGGACGACTCGTGTATGGGGGTACAACCATTCTGGCGGATTCGGCGTGGGCACCCTCGGAGAGCGGATCGCTACTCCGATCGCGGGTCCCGTCCTCGGCCCCCTCCGCCAGTTGGCAGTCGGAGGCAAGGTCGCCTGCGCTCTTACCGCAACAGGCGACGTATACTGCTGGGGCACCTCGGAGTTCGGTGAGCTTGGCGACGGCTCTGTTGGCTCTCATCGTTACTCGCCTCCGGCCACACCTCTGCTGCGCGCAGCAGTCGAACTCATGACCAGCGGGGGCCGCTTCTGCGCCTTCCTTCGGGATCGCACGCTGGCGTGTTGGGGCATGTTGTGGGATGGCGCGGGACGCCCCGGTATGGAGCCTTCCCTTCGCCAACCGACACCACAAACCACCGCGGTCCCGTTCGACGTCCTCCAGGCTGCGAGCAATTATCAGGGCACGGTCGACTGCGCGATCGACGTGGCGCAGCATCTCTGGTGTCATGGCTCGGCAGTGCGGGGCGAACTGACGACTGATGCTCCGACACTTCGCCTCGACTTCGCGCAGATCGATCTCCCGGGTCCCGTAATCAGCGCCTCGATCGGCATCTGGACGGTCTGCGCGGTCACAGGGAATGGCGCGGTCTGGTGTTGGGGCCAGAGCGACTATGGACAGATCCCCGGACATGATGGCGCTGTGACCCGTCCCGTACGTGTCGAGGGCGTACCGGCAGCGACTCAGGTCTCGGTTGGACAGGAGCACGTCTGCGCTCTTGCTCGTGAGGGCACGGTCTGGTGCTGGGGCCGCAACGACTACGGCTCCGTCGAGCCGAGCACGCGCGAACATGTCCTTCCGCCGCGACAGGTGCGCGGGCTGCCGCCGATGCGCGAAGTGGCGTGCCTGCCAGACTCCTGCGCGCGCTCGGCAACGAATGGTCACGTCTGGTGCTGGGGCTGGGGTGGCGACGAGCCGGCCGAGACCATCGTGGAGTGATCACGGCCCCACGGGCAGCAAACTCTCGCGGCACCCCCTCCTACGCTCCGCGTGGGAGGGGGACGGGGGGAGGAACGGTCAGTGCGCGGGCTGCTTCATCGACGCGGGCAGCCCGTCGAGCACGGGGGTGCGCCCCGCCGCGGCGGCTTCGACGGCGTCGTTCTCCATGCCGATGGCCTGCGCGACGTCGCGCGCGTGCGCGGCGTTGCCCGCGCGCAGCACCAGGGGCCCGCGCATGGGCGCGTAGAAGAAGCGCTGCGTGGGGTTGTACGTCTCGGCGATCGACCAGCGGAGCTCCTCGACCGAGGGCTTGCGGCCGGGGGTGATGTCGACGATGGCGCGGCCGTCGAGCAGCACGACGCGGCCGCGCTGCACCACGGGGCGCCACTCGGGCGACGTGACGTGGGCCTCGTCGGTGAAGAGCACCGTGGTTCCCTTGGAGCCCGTGGGCACCAGGGCCTCGTCGGGGTTCATGGTGACGCGCGCGAGGCGGTTGAAGAGGTAGGCCACCTCGATGCGGTCGAGCGGCGCGCCGGGCCCGAGCAGAACGATCCCGTCGGGGGAGCTCATCGCGCCGATCACCTCGCCCGCGATCGTGTCGCCGTAGTGCGCGTCGTAGTTGCGAAAGCTCGTCGAGCCCGCGCGCTCGCGCGAGAGCTCGGCCATCACGTAGACCGTGGGCACCTGCGCGATGAGCGCGACGAACACCGCGCCCACTTCGAACCCGGGGAGCAGCGCCTCGGGCTCGCGAAAGGCGCGCCGCGCCCACCGCGCGACCGGGAGCACGACCTCGCTCGCGGCGAAGGCCATGGGCGCCGCGAAGAGGTAGCTGCGGTACTCGTGGGCGCAGAACTCGGTGGGGAACTTGAACATGTAGAGCGTCTGCCCCACGAGGTAGCTCGCGACGACGACCGTGCCGACGTCGCGGCGGCGCTGCAGGTACACGACGAGCGGCCACAGGCCCGTGGCCACGAGCACGGGCACCGTGTGGTTCATCACGAGGCGCTGAAAGAGGAAGTCGCGCACGAACGCGCGCAGGCCCTCGCTGCGCTGTCCGTAGGTGTTCGTGAGGTCGTGCAAGACGCCGTAGTGCCACGCGCGGAGGAAGTGCTGCGCTACGATCGCGACGCTCACGCCCGCGAACATCCAGAGCGAGTTGCGGAGGTAGCGCGCGGTGGCGTCGGGCAGGCGGCGGTCGTCTTTGCGCCAGGGGCGCGCGACCCAGAGGAGCACCGCCGACGTGAGGCAGAGGATGGGGTACCAGGCCCAGTCGGCGAAGCCTCCCACGGCGCCCGCGACGAGGAGGCCGACGCGCTCGCGGCGCGAGGGCCCCGCGGCGAGGCCCTGCGCGAAGTAGCCGAACCAGAACATCGCGCCGATCGCCACGACCTGGATGTCGGCGAGGTTGGTGTACGCGACGTGGATCGGGCTCAACACGAAGAGCCCGGCGACGAGGAAGGCTTGCAGGTCTCCGCGGGCGCGGCGAGCGAACATGAAGACGCCCGCGACGGTGCCGCAGCCGAGGAGCACCGAGAGGATGCGCGCGGTCCACGGCGCGTCGCCGAAGAGGCGCTGCATGAGCGCGAGCGGGATGTGCAGCCGCGCGGCGTGGTGGAAGTTGTAGCTCGAGACGGGCGGGCGCCCGAGGCCGTAGTAGGTGGTGAACTCCCAGATGCCCCAGCGGTTGAGGTTGCGCGCGCCGAGGCCGTGCTCGGCGACGTGAAAGCCGTAGTGGCCCCATCGCAACGGCTGGTTGATGCCGTAGAGCCCGATCGTGACGTGAAGCGCCAGGAGCGCGACGAGGCCTGCCCACGTGATCCGTTTCACCGCATCGCAGCCCTTCGTCTGCGTCGCCACGGGTACCGCAGGTGAGAGCGCGCAGCAACGCCCCGCGACGCACCGCACGCGCTCGGTGGTCACACGGCCCCCAGCGCCGGGCGCCCCTGGACCCGAGCGGCCATCATGAGGCAACCTCGCGACCAGGAGACCAATGGTCGCGATGCGTACTTCCTCTTTGCTCTACATCGCACTCGCGGCGGTGGTGGCCCTCGGCGCGTGCGCCAACGGCTCGACCGCCGACCTCGACGGCGGATTCGTGTTCGACCAGCCGAAGGGGAGTGACATCCCGACCTTCGACGACATTCCCTTCGACCAGCCCGCGCCCGACTCCGACCCGCCGATGGAGCGCTGCGGCCAGGCCCGCGAGCGCTGCTGCGGCGGCACCGCGTGCGAGAGCGGCGGCGAGTGTCGCGAGGGCGCGTGCTGCGCGCTGCCGAGCGCCGCGTGCATGAGCGCCGCCGACTGCTGCGACGGCGCCGACTGCATGACGGGGCGTTGCTGTCAGCGCGCGGGCGCGCGCTGCGAGTCGAGCGCCGAGTGCTGCGAGGGCACCACCTGCACGGGCGGCATGTGCACGGCCTCGGCGGCCGCGTGCGGCGCCGACGGGCAGACCTGCTGCGCGGGAGACATCTGCCAGGCGGGCTTCGCGTGCGTCACGGGCATGTGCCAGCGCTGCGGCAACGAGGGCCAGCACTGCTGCCCCGGCGCGACCTGCGCGGGCACGCTCGCGTGCGTCTCGGACATGTGCACCATGCCCGCCCCGTGCGGCGACCGCCTGCAGCCCTGCTGCAGCGGCAGCTCGTGCAACCCCGGGCTCACGTGCGACGTGTCGAGCGTCTGCAACCCCGCCCCCGCGGCCTGCGGCGGCGACGGGCAGATGTGCTGCGGCACCGCGTGCAACCCCGGCCTCCTCTGCACGTCGGGCACCTGCCACACGAGCTCGGGCGGCATGATGCCGCCGTGCGGCGACGAGATGCAGGTCTGCTGCGGCGGCACCGCGTGCAACTCGGGCCTGTCGTGTCAGCGCGGGAGCTGCGTGCGCCTCTCGGGCGGCATGCCGGCGCCGTGCGGCGGCAGCGGCGAGACCTGCTGCGGCGGCGTGGCCTGCAACGCGGGCTTCTCGTGCATCGGCGGCGTGTGCAGCTCGAGCGGCGCCGGCGGCACCGACGCGGGCACGGGCCCCGGGCCCGGTCCCGGCGGCGGAGGAACGCCCGGCCCCTGCGGCGACGTCGGCCAGCCCTGCTGCGGCTCGCTCGCGTGCAACCCCGGCGCGACCTGCCGCAGCGGCACCTGCGCGGCCTCGTCAGGCGGGGGGACCGACGGCGGCACGGGCCCCGGCGCGAGCTGCGGCGGCGACGGCGAGATGTGCTGCGGCACGAGCGCCTGCAACGCGGGCCTCTCGTGCATGAGCGGCACGTGCCACCCGGGCATGGGCACGGCCTGCGGGTCGATGGGCCAGGCGTGCTGCGGCACGGCCGCGTGCGAGCCCGGGCTCACGTGCAGCACGGGCACGCCGCGGCGCTGCGAGATGTCGACGACGCCCGTGTGCGGCAACGACGGGCAGCGCTGCTGCACGTCGGGCTCGGAGTGCACCAACCCCTCGCTCCAGTGCGTGGGCGGCCTCTGCCGCCACTGCAACGGCGCGGGCTCGGCGTGCTCGGCGTCGAGCGCGTGCTGCTCGGGCCTCACGTGCTCGTCGGGCACCTGCGTCGACGGCACGAGCACGCCCGTGCCCGCGGGCGGGGCGTGCACGCCGGGGTCGATGCCCGCGTGCGCGATGGGGACGATGTGCTCGAGCTCGCACGGCGCCACGCGCTGCTGCCGCGCCGAGTCGGGCGCGTGCACCTCGGACGACGAGTGCTGCGGCTCGCTCTCGTGCCGCTCGGGCCACTGCGCGCGCAACGCGGCGGGCGGCGGGTGCACGGCGAACTCCGACTGCGCGTCGGGCCTCGAGTGCCGCAGCGGCACGTGCACGTCGCCCATGAGCGGCGGCGACGGCGGCACGACGATGTGCGCGTCGCCCGGCATGGCGTGCTCGTCGGGCGCCACGGGCACGCGCTGCTGCGCGAGCGGGTCGGGCGCGTCGATCTCGTGCAGCGGCACGGGCGGCACCACGGGCACCTGCTGCAACCGCGCGGGCGGGGCCTGCTCGTCGGGCGCCGAGTGCTGCAACGGCGCAGCATGCACGAGCGGCCACTGCGCGTGCGCCGCGTCGAACGCGACGTGCATGACCTCGGCCGACTGCTGCGGCTCGATGACCTGCGTGGGCGGCCGCTGCGCGTGCCGGCCGAGGGGCCAGTCGTGCACCGCGGACTCCGACTGCTGCGGCGGGAGCTCCTGCTCGGGCGGCGTGTGCAGCGACTGCACGCGCGCGGGCGACACGTGCATGGCCTCGGCGTCGGGCACGGCGGCGTGCTGCTCGCCCTCGCAGTGCCGCCAGATCATCAGCACCAACCGCTGCTGCGTGCAGCAGAACGAGGGCTGCACCGGGGATCTCCAGTGCTGCGGCTACATGCTCTGCACCGGCGGCCGCTGCGCGTGCCAGGGCTCGGGCCATAGCTGCCAGGAGACCAACGAGTGCTGCTCGGGCCTCACGTGCCAGAGCAACGTGTGCCGCCCCGCCCCCGCCGACGGCGGCACGGGCGGCGACGCGTCGGCCGACGGCCCCCGCGCCGACGGCTCGATCGACGCCACGCTCGACGGCCCGCGCCCCGACGGCGGCATGTGCCTCGCCGGGGGCGCCACATGCTCGACCGACGGCGGCACCTGCTGCGGCGACTACACGTGCGGCGAGCAGCCCGGCGGCACGCGCACCTGCTGCCACAACGCGGGCGGCTCGTGCAACGCGCAGCTCGATTGCTGCGGCTGGCAGCTCTGCAACACCACCACGCACCGCTGCGAGTGCCGCCCGCCGGAGTCGTCGTGCATCACCGAGGCCGACTGCTGCGGCGGCGCCGCGTGCAACCGCCCGATGGGCGCGCCCATGTCGACCGCGGGCACCTGCGCGTGCCGCCAGCGCAACCAGTCGTGCACGATGACCTCGGGCGGCGACGGAGGCACGGGCAACGGCGGGTGCTGCTCGGGCCTCGAGTGCCGCAGCGGGCGCTGCCTCACGCCCGGCTGCACGGCGCCCGGCGAGCCCTGCGGCGACGGCGGCGCGTGCTGCGAGGGCTACGACTGCCACGCCGAGTCGGCGGGCCTCGGCGACCGCTGCTGCCGCTACCCGGCGCTCACCACGACCGAGACGCAGATCACCTGCACGAGCAGCACCGAGTGCTGCGGCACGGTGCTCTGCACCGACGGCCACTGCGTGTGCAGGCGCGCGGGCGAGACGTGCATCCGCGACGTCGAGTGCTGCGGGTGGATGCTCTGCCAGCACGCGATGGGCGCCGCGATGGGCACCTGCGCCTGCCAGCCCCGCGGGAGCATCTGCCTCGTGGGCGGTCAGGACTGCTGCCCGGGCACGACCTGCACCGGCGGCACCTGCCAGTAGCCTCGCGCGCCTCCCCGCCCCCGAAGCGAATCCTTGATGGCGCTCTCGCGGCGCTGATAACGTCGCGCCCCATGAAGAACGGAACGTTCGTTGACCGCGCCGCAGTGGCGCTGGTGCTGCTCGCGACCCTCGACGGCTGCCAGCTCGTGAAGAAGCTCACGGGGCGCGGCGAGAGCGACGCGGGCGCCACGACGCGCACCACGCCCACGCCCATTCTCGGCGACGCGGGCGGCGCCTCGCCGGTGATCGCGCTGCCGAACCCCACGG
>JBDHVF010000346.1:0-8053 GCA_039809605.1 Polyangiales bacterium
GCGCCCCACGCGACGACCGAGCCGTCGGAGGTGCGCGCCACGCCGTGGGCGCCGCCGAGACCGAACTGGACGTAGTGGAGCCCGGTCGCAGGCGCCGGCACGTTGAGCTGGCCGGAGAAGTTGTAGCCGGTGATGACTTCGCCGCCGATGCGAACCGCGCGCACCATCCACCGCTGCCACGGCGACCCGTGGAACCACACCGCCATCGACGCGCGCAGCGGCGCGTCGGAGAGGTCGACCACCACCGACGCGCATCCCGTGGGCTCGAGCGGCTGCGTCGCCGCCACCCACCGCGGAAGCTCTCCGTAATGCACCACGCGCACGGGCCGAAGCGAGAGCGTCTCGTCGAGCGCGCCCGCGAGGCCGTAGGGGTCGGCCACGGTGCCCATCACCGCGCGCGCGGCGCTGAAGTCCATCAGCGCGCCCTCGAGCTGGTCGGGCTCGTCGCGAAACATCCTGCGCGCGATGTCGAAGAGGTCGGGCTCGTCCCAGAGCCGCGCCCAGCCGGGCGGGGTGTGGTCCACGGGCGCCCAGAGCAGGGCCTTCAACAGCTTGTGCTGCTCGCCGTCCCAGCGCGCCGACACGTAGTCGAGAAACGCCGACGCGCCACGCCCTTCGAGCTCGGTGTGGTCGCCGCCGAAGATCGCCCGCTCCGGCGCGGCTTGAAACGCCCTCAGCGCCGCGAGGTCGGGGCGCTCGCCCGTCACCATGCGCGCGAGCGTCGCGCCCATCGCCGCCACGTACGCGGGGGGATGGTCGGCCTTCACGCCGAGCACCATCGCGCGCGCGATCCCTTCGGTCACGTCGCGACGCAGGGCCGCGCGGTCGGGCGTGACGCGCACGCGCACGAAGGCGCTCGCGCGGTCCGTCGACGACCGCCTCCACCGCGGGGCCGTCGGCCGTGAGGTACACGTCGAGCGAGGGGTCGCCGCCGCGGTCTCCATCGGGCTGGGGCTGCGGAAAGCCGTGCGCGAACTCGAGCACGTCGAGCGCGCGCTCGCACCACGCGAGCGCCTCGCGCGCGAGCTGGGGGTCGACGCCTTCGCCCACGTGCACGGCCACGGGCGCGCGCTGCGAGCGCAGCACGCCGACCGAGCGAGGGCGCACGCCGTCGACGGGCGTGGGCTGACCGATCGCGCCGTCGGGCCATGGAGCTTCGCCCGTGTCGACCGTGCGCCCGAGCGGCTGCGCCGCGGAGAGCGCGGGCGCGAGCGAGAGCGCGAAGAGGAGCGGGAGCACGCGCGACGTCATCGCGGCGTAGCGTAGCGAACCGCGAGCGCGCAGTGAAAGCGAATGCCCGAGGTGGCGCCTCCCATGGTACGGTGAGCGCCGAGGTACGATGGCGCTCAAGATCGACCAGGATCACGCGAGGTTCCGCGACATCGTCAAGGGACGCATCCGGCAGAACCTCCGCAAGTACATCTCGCACGGCGAGCTGCTCGGCCGGCAGGGCAAGGACAACGTCTCCATCCCCGTCCCCCAGATCGACATTCCGCAGTTCCGCTTCGGCGACAAGCAGTCGGGCGGCGTGGGGCAGGGCGAGGGCGAGCAGGGCGACCCCCTGAGCGGGCAGGAGGGTGATGGGGAGGGCAGCGGCAAGGCCGGGCAGCAGGAGGGCGAGCGCGCGCTCGAGGTCGAGGTCACGCTCGACGACCTCGCGCGCATCCTCGGCGAGGAGCTTCAGCTCCCGCGCATCGAGCCGCGCGGCCAGGCGCGCATCGTCTCCGACAAGGACAAGTACACGGGCATCCGCCGCACGGGCCCCGAGTCGCTCAGGCACTTCAAGCGCACGTTTCGAGAGGCGCTCAAGCGCCAGATCGCGTCGGGCACCTACAGCGCGTCGCGCCCCATCATCGTGCCGGTGCGCGAAGACAAGCGCTTCAAGAGCTGGAACACGGCCATTCAGCCCGTCGCCAACGCCGTGATCGTCTACATGATGGACGTCTCAGGCTCGATGGGCGACGAGCAGAAGGAGATCGTGCGCATCGAGAGCTTCTGGATCGATACGTGGCTGCGGTCTCAGTACAAGGGCCTCGAGTCGGTCTACATCATCCACGACGCGGCCGCGCGCGAGGTCGACCGCGACACCTTCTTTCACACGCGCGAGTCGCGCAGCACGATGATCTCGTCGGCCTACAAGCTCTGCGCAGAGATCATCCAGAAGCGCTACCCCGCCGAGGAGTGGAACGTGTACCCCTTCCACTTCAGCGACGGGGACAACTGGTCGGTCGACGACACGCTGGCGTGCATCGGCATCCTGCGGGAGCGCGTGCTGCCGTCGGCCAACATGTTCTGCTACGGCCAGGTCGAGAGCCCCTACGGCTCGGGGCAGTTCATCAAAGACCTGCGCGAGCACCTGGGCAAGGACGAGCGCGTGGTCACGTCGGAGATCCGCGACAAGGACGCGATCGTCGACAGCATCAAGGCCTTTCTGGGCAAGGGCAGGTGACGGGGCGATGAGCGACTACGGCATGCGTCACGAGCTGCCCGCGTACCTGCGCGAGTGGCAGGAGAAGATCGAGAACCGCGCGCGGGGCTACGGCCTCGATTTCTTCCCGCAGGTGTTCGAGATCCTGAGCTTCGACGAGATGAACGAGGTGGCGGCGTACGGGGGCTTCCCCACGCGCTACCCCCACTGGCGATGGGGCATGGACTACGAGCGGCTCAAGAAGTCGAGCGAGTACGGCCTGAGCCGCATCTACGAGATGGTGATCAACAACAACCCCAGCGTGGCCTACCTGCTCGAGGGCAACTCGCTGGTCGACCAGAAGCTGGTGATGGCGCACGTCTGCGGCCACAACGACTTCTTCAAGAACAACTTCACCTTCAAGGTCACCGACCAGGACCGCAGGCCCCCCGCCAACGCCGAGGAGCTGGTGGTCTCTCGCAAAGACCGCGTCCCCACGCGCAAGTGGATCGACACCTTCGCCAACCACGCCGCGCGCGTGCGGCGGCACATGGAGCGCCACGGCGTGTCGCCCGTCGAGGAGTTCATCGACGTGTGCCTCGCGCTCGACAACCTCATCGATCCGCCGGGGCGCATGCTCGAGGGGCGCGCGAAGCCCGAGGAGCCCGAGGAGCCCGAGGCCGTCGAGGTGCCGAAGCTCAAGGCCAAGAGCTACATGGACTCGTTCATCAACCCCGAGGAGTACGTCGCCGCGCAGCGCAAGAAGCTCGAGGAGGAGGCCGCGAAGTCCAAGCGCTTCCCCGAGACGCCGCAGCGCGACGTGCTGCACTTTCTCATTCAGCACGCGCCGCTCGAGCGGTGGGAGCGCGACGTGCTCGAGGTGGTGCGCGAGGAGGCGTACTACTTCTGGCCCCAGGCCCAGACCAAGATCATGAACGAGGGCTGGGCCTCGTACTGGCACTCGAAGATCATGACCGAGTACGCGGTCGACGGGAACGAGCTCATCGACTACGCCGACCGCAACGCGTCGGTGTTGAGCTCGGGCGGCGGGCGCACGCTCAACCCGTACAAGCTCGGCGTCGAGCTCTACCGCTACATCGAGGAGCGCTGGGACAAGGGCCAGTTCGGCAAGGACTGGGAGGACTGCGACTCGATGGAGGAGCGCCGCCACTGGGACCGGCGCCTGGGCCTCGGGCGCAAGAAGGTCTTCGAGGTGCGCGCGCTGCACAACGACGTGACCTTCATCGACGAGTTCCTCACGCCCGACTTCGCGATCGAGCACAAGATGTTCACCTACGCGTGGTCGAACCGGAACGACCGCTTCGAGATCGACTCGCGCGAGTTCAAGGCCATCAAAGAGAAGCTGCTCTTCAAGCTCACCAACTTCGGCAACCCGTTCATCTACGTCGAAGACGGCAACCACGAGAACCGCAGCGAGCTCTACCTCCGCCACGACCACCAGGGCGTCGACCTCGACCTCGAGAAGGCCCGCGAGACGCTGCGCTGCCTCTTCCGCGTGTGGAAGCGCCCCTGCGCCATCGCCACCACCATCGACGGCCGCCCGACCACCCTGCGCTACGACGGCAAGGACCACACGACCCGCCCGGGTCACAAGTGACGCTCAACCGCTCTTGAAGCCCGAGGCCACGCCGCCCACCACGGTGAGCGAGAAGCCCCGGCCCTGAAAGTACGTGTCGAACGCGGCGCGCAGCGCGGCGAGCACGGCGTCGGGGTCGGGCGCGGCCTCGGCGCACCAGCGCCAGTCGGAGAGCGCCGCGTGGTGGGTGACCGGGTCGGCGAAGAGCTCGTGCGACGAGGTGTAGTCGAGGGTGAACTCCCACGCCGAGACCTCGACCGAGGCGAAGCCGCGCGAGGCGAGCTCGTCGCGCACCTGGTCGGCCGTGGGGAACGACGCGGCGTACTGCTCCACGCGCTCGGCGAGGCGCGCGAGGTCGCGGCGCGTGGCGACCTCGCGCAACAGGTCGACGGCCTCGATGAAGCTGCCCTGGAGCGGGAGGGTGAACGCGATCTGCCCGCCGGGCACGAGCACGCGCAGCGCCTCGGAGAGCACCGCCCCGCGGTCGACCGAGACGCGGTCGAGCAGGTTGCAGATGGCGTGGGAGAAGACCTCGGCGCCGAAGCGCAGCTCGGTGGCCCCGCCCTGCTTCAGGAACACCCGCCGCCCCACGTCGGCGCCCATGCGCGCGCGGGCGAGCTCGAGGAACTTCGGGTCGCGGTCGAGCGCGATGATGCGCCCGTCGCGCACCTGCTCGAGGAGCTGCGACGAGGGGTAGCCCGTGCGGCACGCGAGGTCGAGCACGCTCGGGCGCGACGCGATGTGAAGCGCCGCGAGCAGCCGCTCGCCGAAGCGCCGCGCGTACCGCGGGACGAAGCCCGCGTCGTAGGCCAGCGCGACCTCGAAGGTCTGGTCGTCGCCCTCGGTCATCTCCGGGCGGCGATCATCTCACACGTCGAGCGAGCGCAGGTGGTCGATGGCCTCGGACGCGAGGTCGCCCAGCATGATCTCGCCCGCCTCGGGGTCGTCGTCGGCGGCCACGCGGCGGCGGTCGTTGCGCACCTTCTCGAGCTCCTTGACCGCCGACGGGTCGCCGAAGGCCGCGAGGGCCTCGATGGCCGAGGCCACCACGTCGGCCGACGGGTGCTTGAGCAGCCGCACGCAGAGCTTCACCCCGCCGGGCTCGCCGATCTCCGCGAGGATGTACGGCACCTCGCTGAGCGCCGTCGCGGCCTTGCCCTCGTCGATGAGCTTCTCGATCGCGCGCGCCACCTCGGCGTAGCGCGAGTAGGCGAGGTCTTCGAGAGACTCGCCCGCGGGCTGGCGCACCTCGGGCTCCTCGTGGTCGAGCAGCCGCAGGAGCAGCCTGCACGCCCTCGCCCCGCCGATGTCGCCGAGCAGGGCGCCCGCGCGCATGAGCCGCGACGAAGACTCCTCGGGGTCGCCCCCACCGCTCCACGCGGCGTCGATCGCGGCCTCGATCGCGTCGAGGCGCGCGTCGTCGTCGCCCGTCGTGAAGAAATCGTTCTGGGCCAGTCGCAGCGCGCGGTCCGCTTCGAACACCTTCTGGAGGATCTCGGGGCTCTTCATGGCGGCGTCGCGTGTACGCCCGCCGCGTCATGGGGTCAATCCCTCCCGCGGGAATGGACCTGCGGCCGAGCGACGTTCCATCCTCTCGAACGCCCATGCGCCTGCGCGCGACGATGATCCCGCTGATGCTGGTGCCCGTGGCGTGGGTGACGCCGCGCGAGCGCGAGCGCGTGGTGCACGCGTCGGCCGTCGCGCTCCCCTCACCGCGCGCGCAGGGCTGCGCGGGCGTCGAGTACGAGGGGCGCTGCCTCGCCGCGTCCCGCTGCGGCGACGGAGAGCTCGACCTCGACGGCGTGTGCATCCCCACCGGCGCGGCGATGGACGAGGACCGCGGCGCCACCATGGAGACCAACGCCCACGTCGACCGCAGCGGGCGGCGCGTGGTGTACGAGCACCTGCCGCGCAGGCCCGAGCTCCCCGCCGACTACGACCGCTACGTGTACCCCGTGGAGCCCTACGGAGGCCACTCGGTCACCAGCGGCTACGACCTCGACCGGCAGGACGAGTCGCAGCGCCGCGGCGCGACCCTCCGCGCGGTGGGCCACGGCGGGGTGGACCTCCCGCAGGAGCGCGGCGCGCCCGTGAAGGTGGTCTCGTTGCGCGGCGAGGTGGGCGAGCCCGAGGTGGTCTTCGTCGGAGAGCTCTTCGGCAACAGCGTGGTCTTGCGGCACGTGGTGCGAGAGGGCGCGACGCTCCAGACCTACCTCGCGCTGCACGGCCACCTCGAGTCGGCCGCGCCCGACATCGCAGCGGGAATGTCCGTGCGCCCTGGCACGGTCCTCGGCTTCGTGGGCGACTCGGGCGCGATCGGCATCGTGCACCTTCACTACGAGGTGCGCCTCGTGCGGCAGGGCATCGACCCCATGCGCGTCTCGGGGCCGCAGCGCCTCGTCGAGCAGGAGGTCAGCGTGCCCTGCGACCCCCGCAACGTGCTGCCCTATCGGTAGACCATCGCGACGGTGTTCAGCGATGCGGGGATGTTCTAGACTCCCCGCAACGGTCGTGGAGCAGGGCGAAGACACGTCGGTGCAGCGCATCGGCCGCTACGAGGTGCGCGGGGAGCTCGGCACCGGCGGGATGGCCGTGGTGTACCGCGCGCACGACCCGCGCCTCGACCGCGACGTGGCGGTGAAGGTGCTGCACCCGCACCTCGCGAAGGACCACGAGAGCCGCGCGCGCTTCGAGCGCGAGGCCCGCGCGGCGGCGCGGCTGCGTCACCCGAACATCGTGGAGGTCTACGAGTTCTCGGCGCCCGACGAGCGCGAGAGCTACATGGTCACCGAGCTCATCGAGGGCCCGACGCTCCGTCGCTTCGTCGAGCAGCACCCCGACGTGCCCGCCGAGGTCGCCGCGCTCATCGGCATCGTGCTCTGCGACGCGCTCACGGCCGCGCACGCGCAGGGCGTGGTGCACCGCGACGTGAAGCCCGACAACCTCATGCTCCAGCGCGGTCAGATCAAGCTCACCGACTTCGGCATCGCGTTCGTGGCCGACGGGCGGGGCATGACCGTGACGGGCCAGGTGCTCGGCTCACCCGCGCACATGGCCCCCGAGCAGATCGAGGGGGCGCACGTCGACGCGCGCACCGACCTCTTCGCCGCGGGCACGGTGCTCTACTCCCTCGCGGTGGGCAGGCTGCCCTTCGACGGGTCCACGGCGCACGCGCTCCTGCGCAAGATCCTCGACGGCGAGTACACCGACCCCCTGCGCGCCGCGCCCGCGGTGGGGCACCGCTTCGCGACGATCCTCCGCAAGACGCTCGCGCGCATGCCCGACGACCGCTATCCCTCGGCCGAGGCGCTGCGCGCCGACCTCTGCGCGTTCGTGAAGGAGGCGGGCCTCCAGTTCCCCGAGCAGGAGCTTCGAAGGTACTTCGAAGACCCCGAAGGGTACGTCGCGGCGCTGAAAGACAAGCTCAAGGAGCGCCTGCCGCAGCTCGGCGTCGAGGCCCGCCGCGGGGGCGACATCGGCGGCGCGATGGGCTACTTCAACCGCGCGCTCGCGCTCGACCCGAGCGACGTGAAGATCGTCGCGATGGTGCGCAGCGTCGCGCGCCGCCGCCAGCTCGAACGCGCCGCGCGCACCGCGGGCATCGTCACGGCCGCGGCCACGGTCACGGCCATCGTGGCGGTGGTGGCGTTCCAGTCGCACGTTCCGCCGAAGCCCCGGCGCCCGGTGGTGATCGCCGAGCCGTTGCGCGAGCCCGACGCCGAGCCCGTCACGGTGATCGTGCGCGCGACCGACACGGCCCACGCCGAGCCGCGCGTCGAGGCCGCGGTCGACGCGAGCGTCGAGGCGCCCGAAGACGTCCGCAGCCCCGGACGCCCCACGCGCAGGCAGCCCGAGCAGCGCGTGGCGAGGGCCAATGGAGACGCTGGCGCGCAGGCGCAGGGCGAGATGCGCGAGGTGAGGATCTTCCCCAACCCGCAGCAAGTGATGTATTCCGTTGCGGGAGGCACCCCGGTACCTTGGGAGTTGCAGAACCCATCGATCGGTCGATTCCAGGTCGGACAGCGGATCCGGCTCGTGGTGATGTCACC
>JBDHVF010000347.1:0-8051 GCA_039809605.1 Polyangiales bacterium
GCCCGGAGTGAGGCGGTCAAACCGAGCCCATGGAGCTACGCCGAACTCCGGCGCGAGCGCCGCGTATCACACGCGTCGGGTACGCCGCCCTACCCCACGTGCTTGCGGGCGAGCTCGACGTAGCTCGTCCAGCCCGCGACGATCATCGCGCGGTCTTCGTCGCGCAGCGGCCTGATGCGCTTCGCGGGTGAGCCCAGGTACAGGTAGCCCGACTCGAGCCGCGCGCGCGGCGGCACCAGCGAGCCCGCGCCGAGCACCACGTCGCTCTCGATCACCGCCAGGTCGAGCACGATCGAGCCCATGCCCACCAGCACACGGTCGTGGATCGTGCACCCGTGCAGCACCACGCGGTGACCCACGGTGACGTCGTCGCCGAGCACCGTGGTCGAGAGGTCGGTCGTGGCGTGCACCGCCGTGAGGTCCTGCACGTTGCTGCGCCGCCCGATGCGAATGGGCGCCACGTCGCCGCGCAGCACCGCGCCGTACCACACCGACGCCTCGTCGCCGAGCACGACGTCGCCGATCACCGACGCCGTGTCGGCCACGAACGCGTCGCGGCCGAACGACGGAGCGTGTCCGTCGAAGGCGCGCACCACGCCGCGGACCCACCCGCTCACGCGCTCACCACCGGCAGCACCACGCGGCGGAAGGTCGGCTGCACCCGCGGAGGCGCGGGGCGTCGCACCGACTCGACGCGTCCTTCGAGCGAGTGCTTGTTGGCGCGCACCACCTCGCACACCGCGACCGCGCCCGGAGACGCCCCCGGCGCCTCGGGCACGTGCACGATCTCGTTGCCGCGCGTGCGTCCCACGAGCGTGCGCGCGCCGGGGCGGCTCGGGCCTTCGATGAGCACCTCGACGCGGGCGCCCACCATCGTCGCGAGGTGCGCGCGCGTCTGCGCCTCGGAGACTTCGAAGAGGGCCGCGAGGCGCGACTGCTTCTCGGCCTCGGGCACGTCGTCGCCGAGGCGCAGCGCGGGCGTGTGGGGCCTCGGCGAGTACTTGAAGCCGTAGAGCCCCGTGAAGCCCACCTCGCGCACGAGCGAGAGCGTGGCCTCGAAGTCGTCGCGGGTCTCGCCGGGGAAGCCCACGATCACGTCGGTCGAGAGCGTCACGCCGGGCCGCGCGTCGCGCAGGGCCGTGACGCGGGCGACGTACTCCGCGCGGGTGTAGCGACGGATCATGCGCCGGAGCACGCGGTCGCTGCCGCTCTGCACGGGCATGTGCACGTGCGTCGAGAGCACGTCGAGCTCGGCGTGGGCGCGCACGAGCGAGGGGGTGAGGTGGCGCGGGTGCGGAGACGTGTAGCGCAGGCGGTCGAGGCCCGGCGCCTCGCGCGCGATGCGGCGAAGGAGCTCGGGGAACTGCGACTCGTCGGGGTCGCGGTCGGGCGCGAGCGCGACGCGCGGGTCGAGGTAGCTGTTGACCGTCTGTCCGAGGAGCATGACCTCGCGGGTGCCTCCGTCGACCAGGGCGCGCACCTCGGCGACGATGTCGTCGGCGTTGCGGTAGCGCTCGGGGCCGCGGGTGTAGGGCACGATGCAGAACGAGCAGCGCTCGTCGCAGCCCTTCATCACGGTGACGTACGCGCTCGCGCCCGCCGCGCCGGGCGCCGCGGAGTTGGTGAGGAACCTCGGCGCGTCGACGTCGAAGACCGTGCGCACCGCGGGGGCGGCGCCGAGCTCGGCCTCGCGCACGAGCGCCGGGAGCTCGGGGAGGTTGTCGGGCCCCACCACCACGTCGATGAAGGGCATGGAGCGCACGAGCGACTCGCCCTCCTGCTGGGCGACGCAGCCGGCGACGACGAGCACCGCGTCGGCGCGCTTGAGCTTGCCGGCCTCGCTGCGGAGCTTCTGCTCGCCCTTCTCGCGCACCGAGCACGTGTTGAGGATCACCACGTCGGCGCCCTCGGGCTCGGGTACGACCTCGTAGCCCTCGGCGTGCATGAGGTCCTCCATGCGCTGCGAGTCGTGGACGTTCATCTGGCACCCGAAGGTCACCAGGCAGAGCTTCTTCGTCATCGCGATGGTCGCCTTCTCGAAGGGGGCGGAGACGTTGTTCCGAACCCCCGCCGCCGGTCAAGCGACGGCCGTGAAATACGGTATAAGGCCGCCGTGAGCGAGCGCGGCCTGCACCTCTTCGAAACGCCCCTCGGCACCTGCGGCATCGCGTGGGGGCCGCGGGGGCTGCGGGCGATCCAGCTCCCCGAGGCGAGCGAGGCCGACGTGCTCGCGCGGCTGCGCGCACACGCCCCCGACGCCGAGCGCGCCGAGGCGCCCGCGTGGGTGCGCGACGTGGCCGACCGCGTGCGGCGACACCTCGCGGGCGAGGCCGTCGACTACGCCGACGTGCGCCTCGACCTCGACGCCGTGCCCGACTTTCACCGCGCCGTGTACGAGGCCGCGCGGGGCGTACGCGCGGGCGAGACGGTCTCGTACGGCGCGCTCGCCGAGCGCCTCGGCAGGGCCGGCGCCGCGCGGGCGGTGGGCACCGCCATGGCGCGAAACCCCTGGCCCGTGGTGGTGCCGTGCCACCGCGTGCTGGCGAGCCACGGCCGCGCGGGGGGCTTCTCGTCGTACGGAGGCGTCGCCACCAAGGCGAAGCTCCTCGAGCTCGAGCGCGTGCGGTTGGAGGGCACCTTTCAGCCCTCGCTCACGCCGCGCGTGGGCGAAGGGTTCGACGCGACGCGCGCGGTGAGCGATCTCTCGCAGCGCGACCCGAAGTTGGGTGAGCTCATCGCGCGCGTGGGCCCCTTCGCGATGACCGTCGAGAAGACCGCGAGCGTGTACGAGGCCGTCGCGCGCGCCGTGGTCTACCAGCAGCTCACGGGCAAGGCGGCCGAGACCATCTGGCGCCGCGTGCTCGCGCTCTCGCCCGACGGCGCGCTCGCGGGGCCGCGTGAGCTCCTCGCGATCGAGCCCGAGAGGCTCCGGGGCGCGGGGCTCTCGACGGCCAAGACCGCCGCGCTGCGCGACCTCGCGGAGAAGTCCCTCGACGGCGTGGTGCCCTCGTTCGAAGAGGCCGAGGCGCTCGACGACGAGGCCCTCGTCGAGCGGCTCACGCGCGTGCGCGGCGTCGGGCGCTGGACGGTCGAGATGCTCCTGATGTTTCGCCTCGGTCGGCCCGACGTGCTGCCGCTCGGCGACTACGGCATTCGCAACGGGTTCCGCCTCGCGTTCGGGTCGCGCGAGCTCCCCTCGCCCGAGCGCGTGGCCCGCCGCGGCGCGCGCTGGCGCCCGTGGCGCACGGTGGCGAGCTGGTACCTCTGGCGCGCGGTCGACCTCGCGAAGCGCGAGGGCGCGTGAGACCTCTCGCGTGCGCGACCCTCGCCGCGGCGCTCTCGCTGCCGGCGCCCGCGCTCGCGCAGGAGGCCGCCGCGCCCCCGTGGAGCGCGCGCCCCCCTCGCCCCGCGCACGCGCCCGCGCCCGCGCCCGCCGAGCCGGTGGCCGACTTCAACGTCGACGGCGCCGGCCGCGTGACGCTCGTCGTCGAGAGCGCGGGCCGCGCGCAGCGGGTGGTGTTCGAACAGCGCCGGCGAGAGACGACCACATGGACGCGCGGCGCGCCGCCGAACATCCTCGGGTCGGGCACGTGCACCACGCCGTGCGCGCTGCACGTTCCGCCGGGGCCGCTGGTGGTGCGCGCCGAGGGCGCCGGCCTGCGCGACACCGACTCGGTCTTCGACGCGCCCGAGTACGACGCCCGCGTGCGCCTGCGCGCCGCATCGCAATCGCAGTGGAACGTCGGCATCGGCATGGTCGCCGTGGGCGCGACGATGGTCCTGGCGCTGGCGGGGCTCGCGCTCGCCGCGCAGACCAGCGGGGGCCCGGAGCTCTCGCCGGGCTCGGTGATCGCCGTGGGCGCGGGGGCGGGCGTGCTGCTGGGCGTGGGCATCCCGCTGCTCGTCTTCAACGCCACGGGCGTCGAGCGCGTCGCGCCGCTGACACGCCCGCGCTGATCCGTTAGCGTGGCGGCACGCCGATGAGCCACGACCTCGCGCCCCTCGACGCGCCCGACCCCGAGTCGCATCTGGTGCAGTCCCTCCGGCGCATGGCCGGCGCGCGCGACGAGGCCGACGCGTTCACGGTCTCGTGGAGGGGCGTCGCCGTCGAGGTCTCGTACACGAGCGGCTCGGGCTCGTCGTTGTCGCTGCGCGTGCGCTACCCGTCGGTGCCCACGGGCACGGCGCTCACCGGGCACCTGCGCGCCATTCGCCCCATGGCGATCGAGCTGCGGCCCGAGCGCGACGACGACCGCGCGGCCAAGCGCAAGGGCGTGTCGGTCGAGGCGCAGACCGGCGACGCCGCGTTCGACGCCGAGGTCTACATCGACACGCCCACGGCCCCCGACACCGCGCGCCGCGTGCTCGCGTCGCCCGAGGCGCGCGCGGCGGCGCTCGAGCTCCTGCGCACGGGCGTGAGCGACCTGGTGCTCGACGACGCCGAGCACGCCATTCACGTGCGGGTCTTCGCCACGGCGCACTTCGAAGCGTGGGGGCGCCACCCGACGCGGCTGCTCGACCTGCTCGCCGCCATCGCCGCGCACGTGCCGCCCGTCGAGGCCATCTTCGGGCGCTACCACGACGCGGCGCCGAGCGTCGCCAACGGCTCCCTCGCGCTCGCGGGCGTGGTCGGCGGGGTGCTCGCGGGACTGTGCATGTTCGCGCTCCTGCCGGGCGTGTGCAGGGGGTCGTGCGACAGCGAGGGGTGCGAGCTGCTCGTCACGAACGACCCGCTCTGCTGGCAGCCCCACGCGCTCGGGCTCACGCTCGCCGCCGTGATGTGGCTGACGGCGCAGCTCACGCTCGCGCGGCGCTTCCGCGGGCGCTCGGACTCGCACCGCGCGCGGGCCACCTTCGCGCTCGTGTCGCTCTTCGCGGCGGTGCCCGCGGGCGCGGTCTGCGGGATGGTGCTGGTGTGGTGGGGGCGCTGAGAGGGCTGCTTTTCAGCCGTTGCGCGAGGGAGGGGCGCCCTCGGCCTGGAGCTTCGCGACGAGGTCGGCCACCGAGGTGAAGCCCAGGTCGGCCCTGCCTTTGCGGAGGGTGACGCCGTCCTGCTCGACCTCCTTGTCTCCGATGACGCCGATGTACGGCGGCTTGAGCAGCGACGCGTTGCGGATCTTGGCCGTGAGCTTGTCGTTGCTCGTGTCGACGACGGGGCGCAGGCCCGCCTTGCGCAGCCGCGCGGCGACCGACTGCGCGAAGTCGATCTGGCGGTCGGCCACGGTGACCAGCGCGATCTGCTCGGGCGAGAGCCACGGGGGAAACGCCCCCACCGTGTGCTCGATGTAGACCGAGAGGAAGCGCTCGAGCGAGCCGAGCACCGCGCGGTGGAGCATCACGGGCCGGTGCGGCTGGTTGTCGGGCCCGATGTACTCGAGGCCGAAGCGCTCGGGGAGGTTCGGGTCGACCTGGAGCGTGCCGAGCTGCCACGAGCGCCCGATCGCGTCGGTGACGTGGAACTCGAGCTTGGGGCCGTAGAACGCTCCCTCACCGGGCGCGAGCTCGTAGACGCGCCCGCTCTCGGTCACGGCGTCGGCGAGGGTCTTCTCGGCCTGGGCCCAGCTCTCGAGCGTGCCGATCCAGCCCGTCTCGGGGCGCGTGGCGAGGCGGATCTTCACGTCGGTCATGCCGAGCGCGTCGTAGACCTCGTAGAGCAGGTCGAAGAAGCCCTTGATCTCGCCCTGCATCTGCTCGGGCGTGCAGAAGATGTGGGCGTCGTCTTGAGAGAAGGTGCGCACGCGCGAGAGGCCGTGCGTGACGCCCGAGCGCTCGTAGCGGTGCAGGCGCCCGAAGTCGGCGATGCGCAGCGGCAGGTCGCGGTAGCTCTTGCGGTCGGCGCCGAACATGAGGCAGTGCGACGGGCAGTTCATGGCCTTGCAGCCGCACACGTAGTCGAAGCCCGCGGGCGTGGCCTTGAGCGCCGCGAGCACGGGCTCCGGCGCGTTGGCGAAGACCTCGTCGAGCTGCGCGGCGTTCCTGGGCGAGCGGGCCTCGAGGGCGTCGCTGCCGAAGGTGATGAACATGTTGTCGCGGTAGTTCTCCCAGTGGCCCGAGCGCTCCCAGAGGGCCTTGTCGAAGATCTGCGGGGTGATGACCTCGCTGTAGCCGTACTTCGCGTAGAGCCCGCGGATGTACGAGAGCAGCGCGTTGTAGACGTACGCCCCGCGCGGCAGGAAGAACGGCGACGCGGGCGCCCACTCGTGGAACATGAACAGGTGCAGCTCCTTGCCGAGCTTCCTGTGGTCGCGGGCCTTCGCCTCTTCGAGCTGCTTGAGGTGCGCGGCGAGGGCCTTCTCCGACGGGAACGCCGTGCCGTAGATGCGCTGGAGGTAGGGGTTGCCCTCCTTGTTGCGCCAGTAGACCCCGCCCACGCCCGTGAGCTTCACGGCTTGAAGGAAGCGCGTGCTCGGCACGTGCGGACCCTCGCAGAGGTCGACCCAGTCGCCGTGCTGGTAGAACGAGATGTCCTCGCCCTCGGGGATCGAGTCGAGCACCTCGACCTTGTAGCTCTCGCCCATGCCTTCGAGCTTCTTGCGGGCCTCGTCGCGGGGCATCACGAAGCGCTGAAAGGGCCTGTCCTCCTTCACGATCTCGCGCATCTTCTCCTCGATGCGCGCGAGGTCCTCTTCGCTGAAGCGGCCGTCTTTACGGTCGAAGTCGTAGAAGAAGCCCGCCTCGGTCGCGGGGCCGATGGTGACCTTCGTGCCGGGGAAGAGCCGCTGCACGGCGTCGGCCATCACGTGCGCCGTCGAGTGCCGGATGATCGGGAGCGCGCGCGGGTCGTCGGCCGTCACGGGCGCGATGTCGCCGGGCGTCTCGATCGGGGTGTGCAGGTCGACCAGCCTCCCGTCGGCCAGGGCAGCCACGGCGTTGCCGGGCAGGCGGTTGCGGTCCTTGAGAATCTCCTTCGCGGTGCTCTTCATGGTCACGGCTCTCCTTCTCGCGGTGGGTGCCTACGACGCACCGCCGCACGTTCCCCCTTCGGGGAGCGGTGGGTTTACGTACCGCGCGTGTGCCCGTCAAGCGCCCTGCTCTTCCTCGCGGCCCGCGTGGTGACTACGATCACCGGGCGATGAACAGCACGCTCTTCAGGTCGCTGCCCGACGAGGTGTCGGTCTACGAGGTGTCGCCGCGCGACGGCCTCCAGAACGAGGCCGCGCAGGTGTCGACGTACAACAAGGCCCGTCTCGTCGACGCGCTGAGCGCCTCGGGGTTGCGGCGCATCGAGCTCACGAGCTTCGTCTCGCCGCGCTGGATCCCGCAGCTCGCCGACGCCGAGGACCTGGTGAAGCTCGTGCACCGCCACGAGGGCCTGCGCTTCTCGGCGCTCTGCCCCAACCGCCAGGGCCTCGACCGCGCCGTCGCGTGCGGCATCGACGAGGTCGCGGTCTTTCTCTCGGTGAGCGAGACGCACAACAAGCGCAACGTCAACAAGACCACGGCCGACTCGCTCGCGGGCTTTCGAGACGTGGTGGGGCCCGCGATGGAGCGGGGCATGCGCGTGCGCGCGTACCTCTCGACCCTGTGGGGCTGCCCCTACGAGGGCGAGGTCGACCCGCGCCGCGGCGTCGAGATCACCCGCGCCCTGCTCGACTTGGGCTGCTACGAGGTCTCGCTCGGCGACACCATCGGCGTGGGAACGCCCCGGCAGACGCAGCGCATCCTCGAGATGTTCCTCGCCGAGTTCGCGCCCGAGCGCCTCGCGATGCACATGCACGACACCCGCGGCACGGCGCTCTCGAACGTGATCGTGGGGCTCGAGATGGGCGTGCGCACCTTCGACGCCTCGGTGGGCGGCCTCGGCGGCTGCCCCTACGCGCCCGGCGCTGCGGGCAACCTCGCCACCGAAGACCTCGTGTACGCCCTGCACGGCATGGGCATCGGCACGGGCATCGACCTCGAGAAGCTCCTCGTGGCGGGGCGCGTCGCGACGGCCATCGTGGGCCACGAGCTGCCCGGCAAGGTGCTGCGCGCGGGCGCGCGCGGCCTGCGGCGTTAGAAACGGCTTGACGGCACCGCGCGCGAGGGTGTTCGCATCACCGCGGGAGGTT
>JBDHVF010000348.1:0-8047 GCA_039809605.1 Polyangiales bacterium
ACGCCCTCGCCCTGGTAGCCCCTCGCGCACCGGTAGATGCACGCGTGGCCGCGCCCGCGGAAGCCGCGGCCGTCCATGGTCACCGCGCCCGCCACGCTCACCGTGCCGCCCGCGGTCAGCGCGAGGATGCCGCCGGTGTTGCCGTTCCACGCGGGCGCGGTGAGGGTGGCGCCCGAGGGCACCGTGAGGTTGCGCGCCTCCTCGACCTTCACGACCTGCGCGCGCGCGTACGGCGCGTCGCTCGTCGCGTAGGCGTTCGTGAGCGCCGCGTCGACGGTGATCGCGCCCGCGCTCGCGGCCGTGACGCGGCGGTACTCGTAGTAGCCCGCGGCGCCCGTCGCCCGCTGCGTCTGGTGCAGCAGCACGAGGTCGCCGACGGAGAACGTCCCCGTCGCGTTGGTGAGGGTGACGGCGCGCGAGCCGGCCGCGCCGTTGGCCGACGCGGCCACGGCGTTGATGGTGCTCGTGCCCGACACGGTCACGTCGCGCGCGCTCGTGGTGTAGGTGCAGGCGCCGGCGGCGCAGGTCGCGCCCGCGGGGCAGGCGGTGCCGCACGCGCCGCAGTTGCGCGCGTCGGTCTGGGTGTCGACGCAGCTCGTGCCGCAGAGCGTACGGCCCGTGACGCAGCCGCAGGTGCCCGCGGTGCAGGTCGTGTCGCCCGCGCAGGTGCGCCCGCAGGCGCCGCAGTTCGCGTCGTCGGCCTGCACGTAGGTGCAGACGCCGCCGCACGAGGCGAAGTCCGCGGCGCAGGCGCCGAAGCGGTAGCGCAGGGTGTACGGGCCCGGCGCGCGGGTCCCGTAGGTGTCGACGTAGACCGCGTGCAGGCCGGCGCCCGCGGGGATGGCGGCCTCGAGCGACGACTGGAGCCCGCAGGAGTCGTCGTTGCAGACCGAGACGGGCGTGCGCCCCGGGCTCTGCTGGTGCAGCACCGTGTCGAAGGTCGTCGTGCCGCACGTGGTGAAGTGCGCGCGCGTCGCGGGAAAGCTCGGGCAGGTGGTGAAGAAGTACATGTTCTCGGGGCCCGTGGGCGCGCAGCCCGCGGTGACGCGGCCCGCGGCGGCGGCGACGGCGCCGGCGACCATCTGCGGCCCGGTGGCCGTCGGGTCGATGGCGGCGACCGTTCCGCTGCCCACGGGCAGGTGCTGGAAGCGCACCGTCGCGCGGCCCTGCTCGCAGCCCGACACCACGAGGTAGTACCGCCCCGCCGCGAGGCGCGCGACGACGCGCGAGCGCCGGCCGCCGCAGACGTCGTCGCCGCACGCGGTGAACCCGGCGCCCGACGCCGTCACGTTGGCGCCCGCGTCGTTCTGCAGAAAGAGCGAGCTGTCCCACGTCTCGCCGTCGAAGGTGTCGGCGTAGACGATCTCCTCGCCCGTGAGGGTGAAGGTGTAGAACACGTCGCGCCCGCTCGTGCAGGAGCACGACCCCGTCGTGTCGTTGCTCGCGCCGGTCGTGTCGACCGTGAGCGTCGTCGAGGGCGCCATCAGCGGGATCGTCACCGCGCCCGCGCGCCGGTCGTTGGCGGGCACCGTTCCGCAGAGGCCCGCGACGCACGACTGCCCCATCGGGCAAGCCGTGCCGCAGCGGCCGCAGTGGGTCGTGCTCGTCTGCGTGTCGGCGCAGACGGTGGCCGCGCCCTCCATGCACGCCGTCTGGCCCATGGGGCACGCGCACGCGCCCATGACGCAGAGCTGGCCCGACGGGCACGCGTTGTCGCAGCGGCCGCAGTGGGCGGCGTCGGTCTGCACGCTCACGCACGACGTGCCGCACGCGGTCTGCCCCATGGGGCAGGCGCACGCGCCCATGGAGCAGGTCTGCGCCGCGCCGCAGGCGTTGTCGCACCGCCCGCAGTGCGCGCTCGCGGTCGCCGTGTCGACGCACGCGCCGCCGCAGAACGTCTGCCCCGCCGGGCACGCGCACGCGCCCGCGACGCAGGTCTGGCCCGTGCCGCACGCGTTGCCGCAGCGGCCGCAGTTCATCGCGTCGGTCTGCGCGTCGACGCACGCGGTCATCGCGCCCATGCCGCAGGCCGTGCGGCCCGCGGGGCACGCGCAGGCGCCCATCGCGCAGCGCTGGCTCGCGGGGCACGCGTTGCCGCACATGCCGCAGTTGGCCGTGTCGGCCTGCGTGTCGACGCACGCGCCGCCGCAGAGCGTCTGCCCCGTCGGGCACGCGCAGGCCCCCATCGCGCAGCTCTGGCCCATGGGGCACGCGTTGCCGCAGCGCCCGCAGTTGCGGTCGTCGCTCTGCGTGTCCACGCAGGTCCCGCTGCACGCTGTACGACCCATGAGGCACGCGCACGCGCCCGCCACGCAGCTCTGGCCCATGGGGCACGCGCTGCCGCACGTGCCGCAGTTCATCGTGTCGGTCTGCACGTCGGTGCAGCGGTCGCCGCACATCATCATCGGCGACACGCACGGCGGCGGCACGTCGGGCGCGACGTCGGGCGCCGCGTCGGGTTCGACGTCGGGCGCCGCGTCGGGCTCGACGTCGGGGGCCGCGTCGGGCGCGACATCGGGCGCGACATCGGGCGCCGCGTCGGGTTCGACGTCGGGGGCTGCGTCGGGCTCGGCGTCGGGCGCCACGTCGGGGGCTGCGTCCTGCGGGCCGGGGCCGCTCCCGTTGCTGTCGCTGCACGCGACGGCGAGGAGCGCCACGGCGAGCACGGACGCGCGGCGGATCCATGGATCTCTCGGCATTCGTCCTCCCATTGAGGGACGTCACCGCCGGCGCACGTCGCGCCGCGGCGCGTCGCCCGCAGTCTATGTGCAGCGCCGGGTGCGACGAAACGACTTTCTTCGTCGGCTACCGCGCGAAGTAGGCGCGGGTGTTGGGGTGCACCGCCTCGTCGGCGACGAGCTCGTCGACGGTCATCCATCGGTGCCGGCTGTGCTGCGCGTCGGGCAGCGGCAGCTCTCCCTCGACGCAGAGCTCGTACGCGAGCACGACGTAGTGGGTTCCCACGCCGGGCTCGCCGAGGGCGTTGTCGTCGTAGAGGTGCTCGTACACGCCGAGGGGGCGCGCGGCGTCGAGCTCGAACGCGCGCCCGAGCTCGGCGAGCGCGGTGCGGCGGAAGGCGTCGGCGAGGCGCTCGTTCTTGTAGACGCGCCCGCCGGGCACGAACCACGAGTCGCGCGCGGGGCGGTTCACGCGCCAGCCCACGAGCACGCGCCCGGCCGCGTCGCGCACCACCAGGTCGATGCTCACCAGCGGCGTGAGCCGCACCACGTGAAAGAAGTCCGATCGTTCGAGGCGCATGCGTGGCGGCACGTTGCGGCAACGCGCGCCGCGAGGCAACCGCCCCCGCGCGGGTGAGGTACATTCGCGGCCGTGAACGCCCCCGCCGCCCCCGCCCTCGTCGCCGCGCCCGCGCGCATGTCGTCGCTCTCGTACGGCCTCTTTCGCGGCGCCGTGGTCGAGGGGCCGCCCGCGCCCTCGATCGCGCTCCCGCCCCTGCGCCGCAAGCGCTGGGTCTACGTGGCCGTGTGCGACCCGCGCTTCGTCGTGGGCGTCGCCGTGGCCGACCTCGGCTACGCCGCCAACGCCTTCGCCTACGCGGGGCGCATCGGCGGCGACGGGCCCCGCGCGTGGAAGTCCCTCGCCGCGCCGTGGGCCGCCACCGTGGGCCGCCGCCACGCGCGCTGGGCGCGGGGCGCCGACGCGCTCGCCGTCACCCTGCCCGACGGGCCCTCCGCGGGGAGCCTGCGGGGCGCGGTCGACGTGGGCGGGGGCGTGACGGCGCGCTTCGACCTCGCGCTCACCGCCGCGGCCGCCCCCACCGCCGTGACCTGCGTGGCGCCCGCGGGCGACGACGCGCGCGGCCGCTGGAACCTCACCGTGAAGGACAACACCCTCGCGGCCGCGGGCGTGGTGCGATGGGGGAGCGAGACCCTCGAGGTCTCGGCGCCCGCGCTCTACGACGTGACCGACGCCTACGCGCCGCGGCGTACGGTGTGGCACTGGGCCAGCCTCGCGGGGCACGACCGCGAGGGGCGGCGCGTGGGGGTGAACCTCTGCGCGCTCCACAACGACTCCGACCGCGCGAGGGAGAACGTCGCGTGGGTGGGCGGCGACGCGCACCCGCTCGGCCCCGTGCGCTTCGCGTTCGACCGCGCGGCGCCCGCGGCCGCCCCGTGGCGCATCACGGGCGACGGGGTCGACCTGCGCTTCGAGCCCGCGGGGGCGCGCGTCGGCGACGAGGACCTCGTCGTCGTCAAGAGCCGCTTCGTGCAGCCCTACGGGCTCTTTCACGGCGAGGTGCGCGCGGGCGCCGACGTGGTGCGCCTCGACGGCGCGCCGGGCGTGGTCGAAGACCACGAGGCGCTCTGGTGAGCGCGCGCTTCGAACTCGACGACCGGCAGCCCGCGTACCGCGTCTTCGCCGTGGCCTTCGCGCTGCTCGCGGCCTTCCTCGCGGCGGTGACCGCGACGGCGCAGGCCGCGGCGTGGCCGGGGCGCGCGCCCATGGGGGCCGCGGCCGCCGCGGCGGCCCTGTTTTCAGCGGCCTTCGCGCGGAGCCCCTGGAGGCTCCACACCGCGCTCGACGGCGCCACGGTGACCCACACCGCGCAGCGGCTCGTGGGGCGCGTCGTGACGCGCTTCGAAACGCGCGAGGTCGAGGCCGTCGAGCTCGTCGCGAAGGGCGCCCCGCGCGCCGTGATCGTGCTGCGCGACGGCCGGCGCGTCGAGGCGATGCGCCCCTGGGACCGCCGCGGCCCCGACGCGCGGCCCCGCGCCGAGGCGCTCGCGAAGGCGCTCGGCGCCCCGCTGCGCTCGAAGTGAGCCGCGCCGCGCGGCCCGCGCCACATTGGTGCAAGCCCCGACGTCGTGCGCCCGCACCTTGCGCTCGTCGCCGAGCCGTTCCACGCATCGCCCACCACGAGGTCATCACCGTCATGCGACCGCACGCCGTCCGAGTGATCTGCTCGCTCTCCCTCTCCGCGCTCGTCGCCGGCTGCGGAGACGCGGGCCCCGCGCCCTCGGCGCCCGTGGCCGACGCGTCGCGCCCCGCCGACGCCGCGGCCGACGCGCCGGCGCCGCGCCGCGCCATCGCCGCGCTCGGCAACGGGATGCACACGCCCGCGTCGGTGCGCGTCACCGTCGTGGCGACGGCCGACGACGGGCTCGACCACCCGCGCGACCTCGCGTTCAACCCCGACGCGCCCGAGCAGCTCTGGGTCGTGAACAACGCCTCGAGCTCGATGACCATCGTGCGAAACCCCGGCACGCCCGACCGCGACGCCGTCACGCAGGCGGGCGCCAACCACGCGCACTTTCTCGCGCGCCCCTCGGCGCTGGCCTTCGGCGCGCCGGGGCTGCTCGCCACCGCGCACGAGACCGACCAGGTGACCGAGCGCGGCTCGCCGCCCGACTTCATGGGCCCCACCCTCTGGGACTCGGACTACGACAACTACGACGGAGGCCACGAGGCCCACGTCGACATGCTGCACAACAGCCCCGACGCCGTGGGCATCGCGTGGGAGGCCGACAACGTCTACTGGGTGGTCGACGGCGCCCACCGCTGCCTCACGCGCTACGACTTCATGACGCCGCACGAGCGCGGCGGCACCGACCACCGCTCGGGCATCGTGCGCCGCTACGTCAACGGCATGCTCACCTACACCGCGGGCGTGTCGGCCCACGCCGAGTTCGACCAGGTCACCCACAGGCTCTTCGTCGCCGAGCCCGGCGCCAACCGCGTCGCGGTCTTCGACCCCGCCGACGCCGAGGCCGGCGCGCGCATCCTGCCGAACTACGACGGCTCGCGGCAGAACATGATGGAGGGCGGCACGCTCGCGACCTTCATCGACGGCGCGCAGGCCGAGCTGCGCCGGCCCTCGGGCCTCGCGCTCGCGGGCGACACGTTCTACGTCACCGACAACGAGACCTCGCGCGTCACGGCCTTCGACCGCGAGGGCCACCGCGTCGACTGGCTCGACCTCTCGTCTGAGGTGCAGACCGGAGGGCTCATGGGCGTCACCGTCGACGCCCGCGGCTGGCTCTACCTCACCGACGCCGTGGGCGACCGCGTGCTCGAGGTCGCCCCGCGCTGAGCGCGCGATCGCGCGAGCGCCGACGGTGGTCTTCGGGTAGAACGCGCGGCCGTATGTCCGACGCGCCCGCCACCAGGCCACCGAGGAGCGCCGTGGGCCGCGTGCTCTTTCTGCTCGCGGCGCCGATCCAGCGCTTTCTGCGCACCGAGACGGCCGGCGGCGCGGTGCTCATGGCCGCGGCCTTCGTGGCGATCGCCTGGGCCAACGGGCCCTTCGCGCCCTGGTACCACCGCCTCGTCGAGGCCCCCGTCGCGCTGCGCGTCGGCCCCGCGTCGACCACATGGACGCTCCACCACTGGATCAACGACGTCGCCATGACGCTGTTCTTCCTCGTGGCGGGCATGGAGATCCGCCGCGAGCTCTCGACCGGCGAGCTGCGCACGCCCGCGCGCGCGGCGCTGCCGCTCGTGGCCGCGCTCGGCGGCATGCTCGCGCCCGCGGCGGTCTACCTCCTGGTCGCGGGGCGCGGGGCGGCGGCGCGCGGGTGGGGCATCCCGATGGCGACCGACATCGCCTTCTCGCTCGGCGTGCTCGGCCTCGTGCGGCGCCGCGTGCCCGCGTCGCTGACGGTGTTCCTCACGGCCCTCGCCATCTTCGACGACCTCGGGGCGATCGTGGTGATCGCGCTCTTCTACGGCGCCCGCGTCGCGCCGCTGCCGCTGCTCGCCGCCGTCGCGCTGGCCGCGGGGCTCGTGCTCATGGGGCGCGCCCGCGTGCAGCGCATCACGCCCTACGCGCTCGTGGGCGCGGCGCTGTGGCTCGCGCTCGCGCGCGCCGGCCTGCACCCGACGCTGGCGGGCGTGGTGATGGGGCTCTCGCTGCCGCCGTCGCCCGCGCGCCCCCCCGACGACGTGCTCGTCGACCTCGACGCAGCGATCGACCACCTCCGGCTGCGCGGCGCCGAGAGCGCCGGGCGCGACGTGCTCGGCGCCATCGAGCGCCACCTCGAGGCGATGCAGTCGCCGCTCGACCGCACGATGCACGGGCTCCACGAGGCCGTGGCCTTCGCGATCGTGCCCGCGTTCGCGCTCGTGAACGCGGGCGTGGCCGTGCACCTCTCGGGCGCGCGCGTCGAGGCCGCGACCGCGGGCGTGGCGCTCGGCCTGCTCCTCGGCAAGCCCCTGGGCATCGGGCTCGCCACGTGGATCGGCGTTCGCTCGGGCATGGCGCCGATGCCCACGGGCGCGCGCTGGCGCGACGTGGTGGGCGTGGCGATGCTCGGCGGCATCGGCTTCACCATGTCGCTCTTCGTCGACGAGCTCGCGTTCGGTACGTCGCGGGTGATGGAGGATCAAGCGAAGCTCGGTGTGCTCGCGGGCTCGCTCGCGTCGGCGCTCGCGGGCCTCGCGTGGCTGCGCGTGGCGGGCCGCGAGCAGCCCGCCGGGCGCGAGCACGAGGACGTGCCCGTGTACGCCGCGCCGCCGCGCTTCGCCGACGCGTTCCGCGTGCAGGCGTGGACGTGGCCCGCGGGGCTGGCGGCGGCGACGCTCGCGGGCCTCGACGTGCGCAGGCGCTTCGGCGTGACGGTGCTCGGGCGCGTGGTCGACCACGCCCACGGCGCGCCGCGGCTCGCGCCGGTGGCCTCCGACGAGTTGCTGGGCGAGGGGGCCGAGCTCGTGCTGGTGGGCACCGGCGAGCACCTCGACGCGATGACCCGCGCGCTCTCGGGTGAGGGGAGCGTGCGCCGCGAAGACGACCAGGGCGCAGCTTTCAGAGCTGAGCCGTAGGTGTCGGGCGCGTTTTCCAGAAGCCGCGCAGATCGCGGCCTTCGCATGTCAGTTCCCAGCCCTCGACCCGTCGCCCGCACGAGGACGTCCAGCCCCCGACCCGTCGTTCGCGCGAGGAGGTCCAGCCCTCGACCCGTCTTCTGCGCGAGGAGGTCCAGCCCTCGACCCGTCTTCTGCACGTCGACGCCAGCCGGGTGTGTTTCCGATCGTGCGCAGGCGTCCTGGTCGTCCGAGTGCGTGGTCGTCGCCGCCCGGGGTACGCCGGAGT